>DASWTM010000129.1:0-3304 GCA_036402115.1 Chryseosolibacter sp. | reverse complement strand
GGATAGTATGGAAGACTGAAGCGATCGATCGAAAAGTTTCCGCTTTCTTCGAACGCTTTGCCGCGGAATACAGCGTTCAATACGCCCGCGGCACCTTGGGCGGGTTGAAGTGTAGCGTTGATGGTCGCCTTACCCTCCGCGTCAACATAGCCATCAAAAATATTCTGGACTTCGCTTGTGAAAGTCTGTGATGGATCTTCGAAGGTGTAATCCGGATATTTTGGAAACTTGGTTTCGCCCGGGGTAAGTACAACTTCAAACTGCGCCTGAAGATTTCTTCCTGGTGCCCCGTGTAGCCAATTGATTTGAAGCTGTCCCGACACATTTGAATTACCAGCCGTAATCTTATCGACACCAAAATCAAGATTGATCTTTAAGCGGTTTGGCTTAACCGTTTCGATCTTGATTGGTTGCGCGAATTCTGCGCCTCCAACCTTCACGCGTGCCGTCCAGTTTCCGGTGGGCGCGTCCCCGCGCGTGGCGGTTGCAAACTTGTAAAATCCGTTTTCAGAATTTGCGCGAACCAATCGGTTGGCAATCTGTCCTTGCGGATCCTGGAGTTCCAACACTACCGGATGATTTTCCGGAAGAAGGTCCATTTTGTCCTGGAGGATAAAGGTAAGATAGAGTGAGTCACCAGGACGCCATACACCGCGATCACCATACAAAAATCCATTCAAACCTTTTGTGATACGTTCGCCACCAACATCGAAATTACTGATCGACAAAGCTTCGCCATCGAACAATTTCAGGTAGCCGCGCTGATTTTCATTTTTAGCAACCAATGCAAACGGAGCACCTTTGGAGTTAATTACAGCTTTACCATCTGTACCGGTAGATGCGGTCCCAATCACCTGCTGCTGGAAGTCATACACTTCAAGTGTCACTCCGGCCATCGGTGCTGTAGTTTTCAAATCATTAACAAACACATATGTATTTCCATCGCCTCCACGTTTTGCCATCAACCCAAGGTCGGAAGCAAGCACGTTACGTTTGATCGTTCGATCACCACGATAGTATGAGGAGTGACATGGATTATCGCGTTCCTCCCAGTCATACTCTTCGTCATAATAATATTGTTCGTATGAATCCCAGTAACTGTTTTCATTTGCGGACTCAGCATCGAACTCTTCGTCTTGAAAACTTGAAGTAGCGCTTGCTGATTCTTCACCATCGGCACATTCAAATACCGCGTAAGCTTTCCGGAATCCTATTCTCACCTGATAGATCGCGCCAGGTTCTGTATTGATCAAGGTCGCCAGGTCGAGGGTAAATCGATTCCACTTGCCGAAGTCGTTCAACCCCGAATTTTCCAGCGAAATGGTTTTGTTCAGTACGGGTTTTCCAACGCGTCTTAGTTCGGAATTGCCTGCATAGTCATTCACCTGGAAGAATTGCAACACATTCTTTTCGAAGATCTTTACAATCTGTACATCAACTGATTTTAGGTTCACAGCTTCAAATGGAAGAATTAACCCATCAGTAGATGGCAGGATATTTCCCTTGCCAATAAACCGCACTGCAGGATTTAACTGTTCGAAGACGAGATCAAACGTTCCGGCCTCGGCCAACTTATAGTCGAGAATATTTTTCACGCCAGTTTCAACGGTGAGCGTCTTGGTTCCCGTCTGGCGCACCGGTGGATATACTTTAATCTCATTGTCGCGAATCTCATAGTCGAGGCTTGTGAGATCGCTGATGCTGATCAGTCCTTCAACGTTCTGTTTTTCATTCAACGGATCAGAGAATTGAATCACCACATGCTGATTGGAACTTTGTTCAACCCGAACATTGGTCACTTTGAAATCACCAAGGGCAGGAATTTCGATTTCACGATTATCAGATTGTTCAACTGAAAGACTTTTTCCATCTATACTGAGTTCAACCTTGCTTGCCTTTTCTTTGCGTTCCACTTCTTCAATGACGAAAGTATGTTGTCTGCCTTCCCCTTGATGGGTCCAGCTTACCTTGAGCGCTTTGCCATCCTGTACAGCAGTCATCGTTTTCTCAACGGCTTCGTTGTCTGCAAAGTCAGACGTTGACAATGTACCCTCTACCTTTTGACGTTTGAGATCGGTTTTGACGTAAGGCTTAATGTTGTCAATAGCAACTTCAAAATTCAATGGAATCACCTGAAATGTGTATGTGAAAGTTTTCAGTTCGCCAGGAAGATCCGTGAGCAGCTTACTTAGGAAGAATTCCACTTCATACACCTGACCGGAGTTCATCCTGTTCTCCGGTCGAAACTCCACGGTCCGCGAGTCCAGCCATACGGTTTTTCCTTTGAGTGACGGCTTGAAGTCGAAAAGTGTCACGGACGATTCTTGTCCTACGAAGGAAGAATCGACAGCATTTTCCGCGAGTACGATCCGCACGGAAGAGCCCGATGCAATGATGCCTGACGTGAACGATGAGATGTACTGTCCGAATGCCGGGTTGATAAACGTTTCAGCTGGCTTGCTGCCTTTGGAGCGGGTGATAAAAAATACACCGCCTGCAAACACGACAAGTACGACCGCGGCCAACGCAATCTTCTTCCAGGGTAGGGTTTTCATATGTGTGAGGTTGATTTACTAGTGGAGCTTAGGAAATCGCGCGCACAATCCTCCCTTCGAGTGGATGACGTGCTTGGCGGTTTCATAAGAGTGGAGTTAAACGAGGTTTCGAACTGCAATATCATTGAATTGGTATGGTTTTTTAAGTTTTTGGGAGAAAAAATTAACTTGCACCCCTCTTTGGTTACCTGTTGATCTCCGGTTCATTTATGGAAGAATTTCTCGATCAAGTCTATTACCATAATACCATGCGTGACTACCTGCTTGTAGCAGGTATCATTGTTTTGAGCATTCTGATTTTACGCGCATTTAAACGTTTGTTTATCAATCGGCTGCGCACGCTCGCAGCTCGGACCGAAGGCACCTTTGACGATTTTCTGATCGATGGACTTGACCGTTTCGGCTTACCTGTCATCCAATTCTCCATCATCTACTGGGGCCTAAATTTTCTCGACCTCTCAACGAATGCCGAGACCGTAATAAAAATTGCTACAACGGTAGTAATAACATATTTCATTCTTCGTTTCCTTTCTTCGGTCATTTTGCTCCTGTTGCAATCACACATTCGCAAACAGGAGCATGGTGAGGAGAAGATCAAACAGCTGGGAGGGCTGATGCTCGTCATCAACATTGTCATCTGGGTTCTTGGGATTGTCTTTGTTCTCGATAATCTTGAATATGATGTCAATGCCATCGTTGCTGGTCTTGGAATCGGTGGTATAGCCATAGCGTTGGCGGCCCAAAATATT
>DASWTM010000128.1:0-14871 GCA_036402115.1 Chryseosolibacter sp. | reverse complement strand
ACCCGCGACTTCGAACAATTCAACCGCTCCTGCGCCTTGCGGTTTTGGAATATTGGGGGCGAGCGTAGCAGAAGAGAAATTTGCCGCGGTAATCTCACTTGTTGAGTAACGAATTTCGTAGGCACTTGCCGCTCCCTCCATGTCACTCGCACCAGGCGCAGTCCATGTTAGTTTGACACTCGTCAGCAGTGGTGCTGATACGGTCAAATTCGTGATTGCAGCAGGGGGAATCTCATCTTCGGTTTGTAAGGCCTGGAATGCGTTGACGCGACCGGCTCCTAAACGATCTACGTATGACGGATTCTGTTCATCGATATTATCGGCAGTTCCTTCAAGACGATCCCACACTTGGTTAGGATCTAATCCCGCACCTTGAAATTCTGAAATGATAAGTGCTGCCACACCTGAAACATGAGGACATGCCATCGATGTTCCTGAAAGATATTCATAACTACCAAGCGATACTGGATAGGTACTATAGACATTCGATCCCGGTGCAGCAATGTCGACCCAACTTCCATAGTTTGAGAAGTACGATCTCACATCACTATGATCTGTGGATGCTACGGCCATCACGGGCGCGTATGAGGCGGGATAACCAATAGCTGGACTATCCGTGTTACTGTTACCCGCTGCGAAGATCACCAAGCCGCCTGCCATCGGGCCGATCTGCACATTATCATCAAAATTGTCTTCACTGTTGTCGTAGCCTGCACGCGCAATGAAATAATCGATCGCATCTTCGATGGCCTGCGAACCCCCGCCCCAGCTGTTTTGCGAAATCACCGCGCCATTATCCGCAGCGTACACCATCGCATCTTCAAACCCACCCGTACCAAAGTCCCCGAACCCAGCGCAACTCATCAGTCGGACTCCATTTGCTGATCCTGAGCCTCCGGCAATTCCGGACACACCGACTTCGTTGTTAGTCACGGCTGCGATGGTTCCCCCAACATGCGTACCGTGAAAGTTTGGCCGGATGGTCCCGGTGTTATCTCCGAACCCGTAACCATATATGTCATCTACGTAACCATTCCCATCATCATCGATACTATTGCCTGGAACTTCATCGTCATTAATCCACATGGAGCCTGCCAGGTCGGGATGATTCACATCGATTCCTCCATCGATAACAGCTACAATAACGTCAGGGCTACCTGTCTGAACCGCCCATGCTTGTACTAGACTAATGTCCGCGCCTGGAGTTCCACCGGACTGACCCGTGTTCTTGTAATGCCATTGCAAATTGAACCTTGGATCGTTTGTGGTTCCTGAGATGGTTTGTGGAACCGGTTCCGAACCACGCTGCTCCTGTATAGGCTCAATGGCGAAGATCTTTTTCTTGTCTTCGACAATTTCAAATTCAACAAGTTTCTTGTACGTTTTCAGTGCTTCAGACACTGCAACTTTTTCGTCAAAGGCGATTTCATACCAGAGGTGTAGCCCAAAAGCGCGATGAGCTTTTTCAAACTTTCCCGACTCACGAAAGATTCTCTTCACCGCCTTAACCCCAACCTGTTTTGCAGCATCATCGATGTTTTTCAATCCGAATTGGCCATAAGCCAGTCTTGTGCTGACAACATTTCGTGCATAAGCTTCTTTTAACTTTACCCGAACGATTCCTGGCTCTGACGTTTGCTGACTAAAACAGACAACGGACGAAAGGCAAAGCATGCCAATGAACAACAGGCGGAGGGTGAGATTCATGCGGGGGAGCGTCTTTAATGGATTTTCAAAATACGACTAAAATTCAGTCTTTCCATTATGGCCGCTTCACAAAATAGCCTCACCTACTCCTTTTTGACTACCTGTTTTGTCGAAACCCAAGTTGATAAAAGCCCGGACATCCGGGCTGGCGTTTACATGTCTGAGCGATTTTTTGCGTTGTCAGCCAGTTCAGTGTAGAGCTTTTCAACGTCATCCGCACGCGACAATTCCTTATTTATATAGTAGATCCGGGCTATCTCACCAAGAATCGCCATGTTGAGGTTTAGATCGCTGCCATATTGCTTTTCCCCGAAGTAGTATTTCGCCAGTTCATAAGAACGCTGCTTCATCGTATCGGCCATTTCAATGGCACGCACGTTTTCCCCAAGCGCGAACAGAATCTGTACGGTTTCAAGGTTGGCCGCGTCATACCGAACTGCATGGTCCGGCATCTTGTCGAGATTCAAGTCGACAATGTCTCTGGCACGTTTGGTATCGCCCTCCTGCAGCAGCGCAATCGCCAGCTTATTCAAATTGTTTCGATGGTTTTGAACGGCTCTCCGATAGTCATCAGAGAAATAAAGCGTAGAATCGTTCAGCCCGCGAAACTGAAACTCGTTCATTACCCGTTCGTATCCATCGCGTGTATTGACGAGCTCTTCGTTTGTGTCCGGATTGAATACCGGTAACACTCGAAACACATTGCCTTCTCGCACTACATACGGTGTAAGATCAACTTTGAATTGACGAAGTGCAGTTGGGGTTATATACACCGGCCTTGACCAGTCACCTGTCGCGAGGATGTCAAGAAATGCCAGGTCTTTAATTTCCAGAATATCCCCCTCAAGTTTCAAATGCATTTCCGGAGCGATCATCGACTCGAGCTGTTTTGGGACGATGTTTAAAGCCTTTACCTTGTCAACATTCACTTTCAAAACAATGTCCCGTGTAGGAATGACGTTAAGGCGGGCATACACACGAAGGCCTTTGTGCTCTTTTTTGAGAAGATCCAGGTATTGCTTCAAGTCCATCGACTTGATGTTCGCATCGTAGTACGGTAAATAGGGATTATTTGGTCCTCCTTCGCGGTAATGGTGACTGGATAGCGTGTAGGGAAAGGGTTGTGATCGGTTGATCTGTCGCATAGTTTGGCCGATATACCATGCTGTGTTGAAATAGCTTGCAACAACAACGCGGACATCGGTGCGAATGCCTTCCACTTCTTGAGCATACCATTGAACAAAGGTGTCGTTATCTCCGCCTGTGAATAAAATCGAGTCGGGAGCGCACGACTGCAGGTCATTAATGGCGGTGTCAACGGAGAAATAGCGTCCTGCACGAGTGTGGTCGTCCCAATTCTCAGCCAGCATAATGCCGGGCGCTGTCGTACACAAGGCAAACGCAGCGCAACCTACAACCAGACGATTCTTAATTAGCCTGTTAAGCACATCTGCTACCGCTATCACTGCGAAACCTATCCAGAAAGAAAAAGCATAGTATGATCCCACGTAGATGTAATCACGTGCACGAGGTTCACCGGGAGGCGTATTGAGGTAAACAACCAACGCCACTCCCGTAAGAATAAAGAGCAGCCCAAGCACGATAAAATTTTTCGTATCGCGCACCGCCTGGAAGTACATCCCGATCAGGCCGAGCACGAACGGAATCATGAAGTAATTATTTCGTCCCTTGTTTTCTGCGAGGGCTGTAGGGACTTTTTTGAACCAGTGTGACGGTCCAAACCAGTTCGCATCCTGATCATCGCTCTCACGTCCGGCAAAATTGAAGAAGAAGTAACGAACATACATCCAACCGATCTGGTGCTTGAACATGAACCTCAGGTTGTCGACAAACGTTGGCTTTTCGTTTGGCTTCAGATCGAGAATCTCCCGGTAGGCTTGCTGATGATTTTCATCGGAACTCCAGATGCGCGGCAACACCGTTTGTTCTTTCGGATTGTACTTGACGTGTATTTTGTGATCGGTGACTTCATACTTTTCTTTTCCTTTCCTATACACAGGCTCACCTTCTTCCCATGTTGTCACCTTTGCGTAGAAGTAAGGCCCATGCAGCAAAGGTCGTGTACCGTACTGCTCGCGCTTCAGATACCTTACAAAGCTGACAATATCGGATGGATCATTTTCGTTGATGGGCGGATTATAACCAGCCCGTACCAGCACCATCACGTAAGAAGAATATCCAATCAAAATGAAAGTAAGAGATAAGAGAAAGGTGTTTAGAATGATCTTCTTTTTCCGCTGTGAATAAAGGATCATGAAGATTAATGTGGCTACTAACAAAATCCCGAACAGCATCACGCCTGATCCGAAAGGAAGTCCAATAGAATTGACAAAAAATACTTCCCAATTGCCAGCCCACGTTGGCAGCCCGGGAATGATCAACTCATTGACTACAAATATTACAAACAAGCTGATCGTCAACGTTACTGCGATTCCGGTCTTTGAAGGCGAGTACTTTCTGAAATAATAAATCAGTGCAAGTGCCGGGATGGTGACGAGATTGAGTAAGTGTACACCAATCGACAACCCCATCATGTAAAAAATGAAAATCAGCCAGCGATTCGCCTTGGCATCGTCTTGAATCGTTTCCCATCGCAACATTGACCAGAAAACAAATGCTGTGAAGAAGGAAGACATGGAGTATACTTCGGCCTCCACGCTTGAAAACCAGGCAGAGTCACAGAAGGAATAACCGAGGGCGCCAACCACTCCTGCCGCAAAAATGCTGACGCGATTGTTTTCGCGCGGCTCGTTTGAAAATAATTTTTGCGCAAGCAGTACAATCGACCAGTAGAGCAGGGCAGCCGTGAACGCGCCAGCAAGTACACTTGAGAAGTTTATCCAATACGCAACTTTTGAAACGTCTCCGAACGAGAGAAACGAAAATAGTCGTCCGATTAAAAGGAAAAACGGGGCACCGGGTGGATGCGGAACCTGGAGCTTGTACGATGCAGCAATGAATTCACCACAATCCCAGAAGCTTGCAGTTGGCTCCATAGTGAGCCAGTATATAATGAAGGCGATGGAAAACACAATCCATCCCAATAGGATATTTTGTTTATCGAAAGATTTCATAAAATGGAATAGTGCACACGGCTCTCCCGAGCAACATGCTGTTAAAATGAAAATTAAATGGAGTTGGTAAGCGAAGGTGTCGCTCAGAGATTAAGCCCGTTCAGGCGGATGGACGATGCGGGAGACAAAGCTGTCGATAAAGATTTTTGTGTGAGAAGTCCGTTCGATATCCATAACGAGTCCCGAACCGGTTGGAACGAGATCATATGCACGAGAAATATATTCGCGGATGAAGACCGGCAAGATGATCAGCTGCTGGTCATCGTCCTGGCTCTTTTCGCTGAACGACTTTGCGTAATCTGCGAGTGCATGTTTGATGAGTGTGCCCATCTCGTCCTTGATGAAGACGATGTGAAAGGTGTCTTTATAGAGTCGTTGCTTCACCAATCGGAACACTTGTCCGTTCTGTTCAAATTCGCCATCAACGCGCTCGTACTTTTCTGATCCCGCATTCCCGGGCAGTGGTATCTTAAGAGACCTGGTTTCAAGTTCAGAAAACGTCCCGGATTCAATTCGCGTAAGCATATTCTGCGTGTGACGGTATTGCAATCCAACCAATAGGCCATAGTAGCCCATGACATTCATGAGCACCAGCGTTACCAGAATGATTGAAATACTTCGCTTCATACCTCCAAATATAATGATTGGGCTAAATTTTTGCGTACTAAAATAGAACGGTGGTTTTATACACAGGTTTAAGAAAACCATCGTTTTTTAGCTGGGATCATTTTTCGCGCGTATTTTTACCAAACCATTTGACCGTTGAAAACACTCCGCAGGGTATTTTTTTATCTTTTGCTTTCCGTTGGCGTCCTGCTGATTGCCCTGGTTGGTTCCGTGTTCCTATTCAAGGACAGGATCATTAAACAATTTATTGTCGAAGCGAACAAGCATCTCAGCACCCCGGTTAAGATCGGCAAGATTGAGGTTTCCGTGTTCGAGCAGTTTCCGCAGGTGTCGATTGTGCTTAACGATGTGTATGTTGAAGACAGCCAACCCGGTCAATACCCGCTGCTGACCGCTACAAAGATTTCCTTTCAGATGAATCCGATTGAAGTATGGCAGGGTAGTTATTCCATCAAAGGCTTAAAGGTTGAAAACAGTGAAACGAATCTGAAAATTGACCGCAAAGGAGACAACAACTACCAGGTTGTGAAATCAGACGGCAGTAAAGGACAAAGTAGCATTGGCTTCGAGTTGAAGGACGTGAAGCTGATTAACACAGTTGTTCATTACACCGACATTCGCTTGAATCAGGATTTCGATTTTACAAGCAAGGATCTGGTCGCCTCCATCAAAACCAACAACGACCTCTACGCAATCAATGGTACAGGGCAACTTACCACTGAAAAAATCTCTATCAACAACAATCTGTTTCTTGGCGGCAAAGCATTTTCCATCAAGGCTGACCTTGTTTACGATGACGCGAGAAAGTTTCTACAGATAAATCCATCTACGCTTGAATTAAGGAAAGCAAAATTCCTGGTCTCCGGGACGTACGACTGGAAAACAAAAAACATTTTCGACATCACGACCAAAGGTGAAAACACCGACATCCAAACCCTGATTTCACTTTTCCCCGAATCGGTTTCCAAAAAACTCGAACAATACGAAAGCAGCGGTGAGGTGTATTTCAATTCCCATCTGAAGGGTGAACTTAGCAAAGCGAAAAATCCGTCCTTCACCGTCAACTTTGGCTTTAATGATGCTACCGTCTTCCATCCGGGATACAAGTCGCGTATTGAAGATGCTTCTTTTGAAGGAAGTTACGCCACCAGCGACTTAAGTGATCTGCGAAATGCTACCCTCATTTTAAAAAACATCTCCGGCAAACTAAACAACGAATCGTTCCAGGCGCAGTTTGTTATGCAGAACCTGGTTGATCCGTCCGTCATCATGGACTTTAAAGGAAAAGTAGATGCGCCATCGTTATTAAGTTTTTATCCGGTCGAAGAGCTTCAGAATGTGTCTGGTGCTATGGTGGTCGATGTGTCGTTTGAAGGAAAGCTATCGCTGCTCAAAACAAAATCAACTGCTCAAAAAGTATCCACGCAGGGAACGGTGGATTTACTTGACATCAGCCTGGATTACGGTAAGGAAAAAATCCCGATGCACCATTTGAATGGAAATCTCCAGTTCAACAACAACGACCTTGCGTTGAGCAATGTGTCGGGGACATTAGGCAATTCTGATTTCGTGCTGAACGGATTTTTTAAGAACGTCATCACCTTTATCTTGTTTGAAAATCAGCCCATCGGAATTGAGGCGGACCTCCAATCCAGATTTATTGACCTCGACCAGATGTTTGCAATAACATTCGGCAATTCTTCGGAAGGATCCGGTCAGGAATATACGTTCAGCATCTCAAAAAACGTCAGTCTCAATTTCAATTGCGACATCAAAGCACTGCGCTACAAGAAGTTTCATTCAGCCAACCTGAAAGGAGACTTGTTGGTAAAAAACGAAATGGCAGTCAGCCGAAAATTTTCGCTGCAGACGATGGGCGGCTCAATGGAGTTGTCAGGAATTGTGGATGCGAAGAACCGAAAGGCGATTGACCTGGTAACAACCGCTAAGTTCCAGGACATTCACCTTGATAGCGCGTTTTATGTATTCGAAAATTTTCAACAGAATTTCATCGAAGACCGGCACCTCAAAGGCCAGGCGTCTGCGGACGTCACGCTGGAGCTGACTGTCGATCAGCATCTTAAAATGTTTCCGGAAACCCTTATTGCAGACATTGGCGCAACCATTAAGAATGGCCAGCTCAACAACTTCGAGCCGATGAAAAAGTTAAATCGCTATCTCGATGATGAGGGGTTGAGTAAACTCCGCTTCTCTGAGTTGAAAAACGACATCCATATAGAAAACAAAACTGTGTACATCCCGCTGATGGAGATACGAAGTAATGTGACCAACCTTTCGATCAGCGGTACGCATACGTTCGATCAGCATATTGACTATCGTGTAGTGACACCGTTGCGTAGAAAAAAGCCGAAGGAACCGGAAGCCCAATTGGCGATTGAAGAAGATGCGCAAGGCGGTGCAAAATTATTTTTAAAGATAACCGGGACGACAGACGACTATCGGATTCAATATGATACGGAAGCAGTTCGTAAAAAGATTGCGAGTGACTTCAAGAAAGAAGTCAAGGAACTGAAAGACGCGTTCAAGACAAAAGGAAAGCAGAAGCAGAAAGAAGTTGAGCTTGAGGAGGACGATTACTTTGACTGGTAAATAATTATTGGATAAGATAATTGTGTTTTAGTATACTTGCGGCTGGCATCACGCTAGCCATGAATTCCACTGCAAAATCCTTTTTAATCGTTGATGACAGCTATATCGATCGGCTGGTTTCCGGCATGCTGGTAAAACGCACATTCAACATCAGCCAGGTGCATGAAGTAGTTGGTGGCTACGAAGCATTGGAATTCTTGCGTTCGCATGCGATTTCAGGGAAGCTGATCATACTGCTTGATGTGATGATGCCCCGGATGAACGGATTTGAATTCCTCGATCAGTTTGAAACGCTGGATCCATCCATTAAGAACAACGTTGACATTGTCATCCTGTCGTCAACGTTCGATGACAATGATATCAGGCGCGGCAATTCGCATCCAGCGGTTAAAAAAATGCTGAGCAAGCCACTTTCAGCTAACGAGCTGCGCGAACTCATGATCTAGTGGATTGCCTCCTTCAGAAAATCATTCAAGGGTTTGATCGCCTTCATGTAATTCGCGGCCACCTTCACAAACTTTTTGTCGGTCACTTCCTTATCGGTGAAGCTGTGCGATACGATGATGCTTTTCAATTTCAAGACTTCGACCATCGGATGATCTTTTGGATAACCTTTTGGCATCGTTTTTAATTTGTCGAAATCATCAAAGCCATCGAACGAAGATTTGAAACTCTTCGCGTTCATAATCTTTTTCAGCTTGTCAGCGTTGTAGTCGATCTCTTGCCTGATCTTTGCGAGGTTCGGAGCGTCCGGCATGTAAATTCCACCTGCAACAAAACTTTTATTTCCAGGCTCGAGGTGCAGATAATATCCAGGCTCCTGCACGAGTTTACCATTCGGGGAAAATCCTGCGCCCATATTGGTCTTGTACGGGCTCTTATCCTTACTGAAACGAACATCGCGATAGATTCTGAACGGAAGCTTTTTCGGATCAAGTCCGCCAAGGCCACTATCAAACTTGGATATCTCGCCCAACACTGCTGCGACAAGGTCTTCGAACGTCTGCTTGGCTTCGAGATAACGCGGCTTGTTCTTTTCAAACCAGTCACGGTCATTGTTCTTCTTGATGTCCTTCAGGAATTTGAGAACCTGTTCAAGATTCATAGCTAGTACGAGTTTGTTATAAGTAATCAACTACGGTTTCGAGTCCGATGCCACGCGAAGCTTTCACCAGAACCGTGGAGTTTTTGATTGGATATTGCTTCAGCTCGAGGATCAGTTGATCCTTCTTTTCAAAATACTTCGCGTGGGGAATTTCGCGGAGTGCGGCTTTGAACAAAGACCCACAAAGATACACTTGATCGAATCCTTTTTGTTTGATCAGTGTTCCGATGGCCTGGTGTTCTTTATCGGCTTCCGATTCCAATTCAAACATATCACCCAGAATAAGCACTTTGTTTGAGGCGTTCATGGCAGAAAGATTTTCGATTGCTGCCTGCATTGAACTTGGATTCGCGTTGTAAGCATCCAGAATGATAGTATTGGATTCCTTCTTCACCACCTGCGACCTCATATTGCCCGGAATATATTCCGACACCGCCTTGTTTGCAGCCTTCGCGTCCACCCCAAAAAACTTTCCGATGCATAGGGCTGCCGCGATGTTCTCAAAGTTGTAACCACCGATCAGATTCGTTTCCACTACATCACCGTTGTCAGCCCGGATCGTCACCATCGGATCGGCACTGAGCATATGTGCCTGGTAAAAATCTTTTGGCCCTGGATAAAAGATAGGATTCGAAAAACGCTTGGCCATGTTTGCCAGGATTTCGTTGGCCGAGTTGATAAACACCTGGCCTTTGTTTGTGATCAGGTGCTGATACAATTCCGACTTGCCACGTATAATGTTTTCGAAGCCACCGAACGTTCCGATGTGCGCTTTGCCAATGTTAGTAATAAATCCATGGGTCGGATTGGCAATCGAACACAAGAGTGCGATTTCCCCAACGTGGTTCGCCCCCATTTCGATGACTGTAAACTCCACAGACTCATCAATCGCGAGAATCGTAAGCGGCACTCCGATATGATTGTTGAGATTTCCTTTCGTGGCGTGTGTCTTAAACTTTTTGCTCAGTACTGCGTGAACAAGCTCTTTGCTGGTAGTCTTACCGTTAGAGCCAGTTAAGCCTAACACCGGGATTTTCAGTTGAGTTCTGTGATGGCGTGCAAGTTGCTGCAATGCCTCCAGCGCGTTGTCGACTAAAAAATAACGGTCGTCTTTCTTAAATCTTGCTTCGTCAATCACCGCATAGTTTGCTCCCTTTTCGAGCGCCTCTGCCGCGAACTCGTTGGCGTTAAACTTGTCGCCTTTCAATGCAAAGAATACCGAACCCGGGGTGATCTGTCGCGTGTCGGTCGAAATTCGTTTGTTCTCTAAATATTTCTGATATAATTTTTCGATTTCAGTCATGCGATAACATGCTTTTTGAGGATTCCAACGTTATATTATAGTTTGAATTCGATGGGCAAGATAACAGGTGACGTTGTTCTCAACTCAACAGCCGACAATTTTTTTAATGCGCTTTATACTTCTTTTATCCTTTCTCTTGCCGCTTGCTGTTCAGGCGCAGTTCACGTATTCCATTGACCAGTCAATTCCCGTGAGAAAGACAGACGGCACGCAGCTGAAAATGCCATGGGCCGGTGGACTGAATTCTGTTCAAACCAACACGATGGATTTGAATCACGATCTACAGGACGACCTTGTTCTTTTCGACCGCATGGGCAATAAAATTCTCACGTTCTTGCGGAATGGCGATTCATTTGAATACGCCCCCGAATTTGAAATCTACTTTCCCCAGGACATTCTTAACTGGGTTTTGCTCCGAGACTTTAACTGTGATGGGAAAAAAGATCTTTTCACCGGAGATAATCTTGGGATGAAGGTGTATCAGAATATGACAGACGGATCTGGCAGCCCTAGCTGGAAAAGATTTCTATTCGCAACGGGGTTTGCTGGTAATAAGGCGGAGGTGCTGCTATCGAAATCAAATCTCTCCGGTAATCGGGTAAATGTTCAGCTGCAGTTTGATGATCTTCCATCGATATCAGACGCTGACGGTGACGGAGATCTGGACATTTTTGTGATGCGGTATGTCGGTGACGGGCGGATCGAGTACCATAAAAATTTTAGCAAAGAACGATACGGCACGTGTGACTCTCTTGAATATGAACGCATAACACAGGCCTGGGGCAACGTGCGCGAATGCAGTTGCGCCCGTTTCGCTTTCAACGGTGCAGACTGTGCTTCGGGTGGCCGAACTAAACATGCCGGTGGAAAAAGTCTGCTTGCACTTGACCTGAATAACAACAACGAGCCTGACTTGCTATTCTCCGAATCTGAATGCTCACAGCTGTTCGAACTGCGCAACGAAGGCACAAGCCTCTCGCCCCTAATAAATGAAGCGTTGTCCTTTCCCGCCTCAACGCCAGCAACGATCGTCACCTATCCCACTCCTTATTTTGAAGACATCGACAACGATGGTGTTAAAGACTTAATGGTTAGCTCGAATCTTTTCGCCAGGGAGTTCCTCAACTCAAACTTCACAAGCTCAAATTATTTCTATAAAAACAACGGTACTAATAGCAGTCCCAATTTTACGCTTGTGCAGCGGGACTTCCTTCAGGCAGATATGATCGATCATGGCGACAATTCCGTTCCCGCTTTATTGGATTTTGATGGCGATGACGACCTCGATCTTTTTGTTAGCAGTCATAATGGAAATACTTTCCGGTCACCGATTTTTATTTACGAAAACGTGGGGACCTCCAGAGAACCAGACTTCAAAATGTATTCGGAGGATTTCCTTGGTTTCTCGTTTGTGAGCGATTTTAATCGCAAGATCCAGTTTGCTGATATTAATAATGACAACACGCTGGACCTTGTGTATACATCTACAGATGGTGGGTCTGGGGTAACTTCATTGAACTTCATGGTCAATGGAAGTACTTCAGGTTTAGATTTCTCGAACTCCAGCATCACACGCGTAGAAGTGCAAATTAACCGTGACGAAAACGTGTATGTTTTCGATGTTGATGCAGACGGTGCAAGCGATCTTTTGATTGGTCGGACAGACGGCTCGCTGCATTTTCTCAGGCAGACGTCTCCGCTCACTTTTATTTTACAGGAGTCGGCATTTCTTGGCTTAGGCTCTTCCGTACTTCGTCAGAATGTGTCAGTTTCAATTGCTGATCTTGATGCTGATGGTAAGCTTGATTTCGCCTATGGCGATCAAACCGGCACCATCAAGATTATTTCAGATTTCAAAACCGTGACAAATGCGGAAGAGGCTGCCATCACTACTATCGTTTACAACCCGAGCGTTGAGAATTATGTGGCACACAACCTTGGAGGCAGAATATGGCCTCGACCCGCGAATATTTTTGGCAGCACTCGTCCCGCCCTGATCGTGGGTAATGCGTTAGGAGGAATTCACGTATTGAACAGCGAGGGACCAGACCTGCCTGACTCCCCCGCAATTGACGTCTATCCAAATCCCCTGAATGTGTCGGAGCGGCTTACCATCCGAATTGACCGGCCTGCTGTACTTGAAATATTTTCTATCCTCGGGCAACGCGTGTCTCAGCCGATACGCATGCAACCCTTCACCCCACTTGAAGATGAACTCAACGGGCTGCGTTCCGGTGTGTACATCCTGAAGTTTTCAGTCGGGGATAAAAGTTATTCAAAGAAATTGATCATTGATCGTTGACCCCATTCGGCTTCGGCTATCTTTGCGACCGTTAACTTCTTTGGTATGGCCGCTTTTATTTTTGACATGGACGGTGTGATTATTGACAGCAATCCTGCTCACAAGATTGCGTTGAAACAATTCTGTCAGAAGTATGGGCAAGATCTTTCTGAAGATCAGTTGCGGGAAAAAATTTATGGCCGGACGAACCGGGACTGGATCACGAACGTCTTCGGGAAACTTGACGACAAAAAACTTCGCGCATACGCGGAGGAAAAGGAAGCGTTGTTCCGTCAGCTTTATGAAAAGGATATTCACGCCCTTAACGGACTCGTCAGTTTTCTTGAGGCTATGGATCGTCTTGGCATTCCGCGCGCTATTGCGACCTCGGCTCCTCGGGCCAATGTTGATTTCACCTTGAGTCACACGGGAATTGAAAAATACTTTCCTGTAATCCTTGATGATTCGTTTGTATCCAAAGGCAAGCCGGATCCGGAGGTATATATAAAGACTGTAGCGGCCCTGAACCAGGAACCGGACAATTGTGTCGTATTTGAAGATTCACTTTCCGGAGTAAAGGCGGCCAAGCTGGCGGGCTGTAAAGTCGTAGGCGTGGCCACCACTCACACGGCCGAAGAATTGGCGGAGACGGACCTTGTAATTAGAGATTTTTCGGAAATCGATCCCAAAACACTGATTTCTAAGATATTCTAGAATTTCAGTTCTTCAGGAAGTTGTTGTTTTTCCACGAAAACCTCAAAATAATCGCAATCCCGCTTTGGATAATTGGGGGTGTTTTAGCGATATTTGCAGTCCCTTTCGAGAAGGGCTAAAAATCAAGCTTTATGGCACGTGTTTGTCAAATTACAGGAAAGAGACCTCAGGTAGGAAACAATGTTTCCCACGCGAACAATAAGACGAAGCGCAGATTCTACCCGAATTTGCAGAAAAAGCGTTTTTTCATCCCTGAGGAAGATAAGTGGATCACGTTGAAAGTATCTACAAAGGCAATCAAGACCATCAACAAGCATGGTATTTCTGCTGTTTTAAAAGAAGCAAGAGCTAACGGAATGTTGGCCCTTTAATAAAAATTATAAAGAATCATGGCAAAGAAAGGCAACAGGGTTCAAGTGATCTTAGAATGCACCGAGCATAAGGCAACTGGTCAGCCAGGAATGAGCCGTTACATCACTACCAAAAACCGCAAGAACACTACAGAAAGATTGGAGCTTAAGAAGTACAATCCGATTCTAAAAAAATATACAACTCACAAAGAAATTAAATAACCATGGCAAAGAAAGTAGTTGCGACACTTAAGAAAGGTGACGGAAAGAGCTTTGCAAAAGTAATCCGTGCCGTAAAGTCTGACAAAACTGGTGCTTACACTTTCAGAGAAGAGATTGTGCCAGCAGAATTGGTAAAAGAAACGTTGGCGAAGAAGTAATTTGATTCGCAAATGAAATTGGAAGTCCCCGAGTGGGACTTTTTTTGTTTTAGTTGAAATTGAGCAAAGGGTCCAAAAAACAAAAAACAAAAATCAAATAGCGCCCGGCTCACGTGAACTGCGTAGCTTCGGATCGAAATATTCGCCTGTTACAAAGATCGGATTGATTTCTTATCCCCAAAGAGAGACAAATCAAACCCGATGTAATGGAAAAAGTGTACGACTTAGAAGACAGGACGGAGGCATTTGCAGCCAATTGTCGCAAGCTTGTGCGGAAGTTGAACCGGGATGTGGGAAACATAGAGGACGGCAAACAGCTGGTAAAATCTTCAGGTTCTGTTGCCGCCAATTACATCGAAGCTAACGAATCGCTAAGTGACAAGGATTTTGTCTACCGGGCGAAGGTTTGCCGCAAAGAGTCGAAGGAGAGCAGACTTTGGCTCAGGCTTTTAGAGATTCACGAAGAGAGTTTGAAGGCTTTTCGGGCCGATCTGGTGAGAGAAGCAGGTGAATTTGTTAAGATCTTTACTTCAATGATCAACAAATTTCCGCCAACCGGTCGCTAGGAAGTAAGTGATTTGGCTTATTCTCATTTCACACTGCCCAAGCTTCGTTAGCGATGTCAGTGATCGGTGGATTTTGATTTTTGCTTTTTGTTTTTTGGATCTTTTATTTAACACGAATATGTTCGGCTTATTC
>DASWTM010000127.1:0-16026 GCA_036402115.1 Chryseosolibacter sp. | reverse complement strand
AAGGTTATCGCGATTGAGTCCTTCGTTTTCCGCTGTCAGACCTTGCCAGGTCACGGCATAGTTCTCACGTGCGATGTTCTTGATAAATGACGATGTCTTTTTTAGATTTTCAATGGAATTCTGAATGATCGTTTGAGGGTTGTCATCAGGCAGGGGTGTCCCCGGATTGAACATGTACTTGCGGTTGTTCTCTTCAAACTCAAGCAGAAGATTTTTTCGTTCTTTCACATCGCGCTTGATCCGATACATCACCGATATTAATGTAGGGACCGCAAGGAGCAGCAATGCGATTTGGAAGAATACATTTCGACCAAGTGCTTTTTGATAGCGTTCGCGTGCTTCGATCATCAGTTTGTCCTGTTCGGCAAGAATATAGTTGAACATTGGAGCGAATGCCTGCCACAGATCATAGCCGCGGTCTTCGTTAAGCATTCGAACGAATTCCTCTGTGTTTCCTTCTTCCGCAACTAACCGCATTCGTTCAGCAAACGCAACGTAGTCGGTGAGTTTTACCTTAAATGCGGCAAATTGAGATGCTAGCGAGTCTTCACCCTGAATGGCGAGAAGACTGTCAATATTTTTTGTAGCGATGGGTAAGTCACGCATGCCAGAACGATAGGGGTCTAGTAGCTGAGCATTTCGTGTTAGCGCGAAGCCTCGCAAGCCAAGGTCCATTCGTCTGAGGTTGCTGTCAAAAATACTGATCCACACTTCTTTGACTTCCTCGGTTTGTGCCTGCAGGATGTTATTCTCAACCATTACGGTTCGGTTGTAAAAGATCAGCCCGGTATTAATAACCAGGAGTACGATGAGCAGGCTGAGCGAAATGGAATTGAAATTCCGTGTGAACTTCTTAAGCATGGCGGTGGATAAAAGAATGTGTAAGTATACAAAGAGAGGATACTTAATATACTGTGAAACGTTGTAAGGTGGAAGCCTGCGTAAGAAATTCAGGAACGTTGCAGCAAAAGTGTGTGGAAAAAATTGCCAACCGGTGCAAGTCCCAACGCCTGGTTGAAGCTGACACATCGTACATGATGGTTGCGGTGGTTCGCAACAAAAAAGCCTCCACGTCCTGGAGGCCAAACTCTCGAGGTTGTCTGATAAATTAACCTAAACCTATGTGAACTTATCGTGAAAGATAAGTGGGAGAGTTTCAATAATGCAGGGATCATTTATTTTCCAAAGTCATGAAGAAGGATGCCCGTGAGCACCCTTCAACTTTGAAAAACCACCCCGAAAATTCAAATAAGTCTGTCACGATTTGCTTTCGCCACAGCCTCTGCCTTGCTGTTTACCTGCAACTTGGCGTAAATGTTTTTTATAAATGTTTTAGCTGTCTGTTTGGAGATCAGCAATTCTTCAGAGATCTGAGTGTAGGTCTTGCATTGGGCAATTAACATCAGTACTTGCGTTTCCCGTTTGGACAAAGGCGAGACCGGACTTACATGGAAATCTTCAACAATCTTTCGTGCAATGTGACTGCTGATGGGTGCTCCCCCTTTCACAATTTCGTTCAGTGCAGTGATCAGTTCGTGATAATTAGCACTCTTTGTAATGTAGCCTGATGCTCCGGCCTTCAAGGCCTGATACACCCAGTCATTGTCTTCGTGAACGGTTACCATTATGATTTCGGTGCGCGGGAATCGCTCCTTAATAACACGGGTTCCCTGAATGCCATTCATGCCTGGCAATTCGATATCCATCAGAACGATATCGGGATGGTCATGGGTGAAATTCTTTATCGCCTCGTGGCAACTGCCATACGAATTTACCACCGTGTATTTTTCAGAACCGTTGATAATGACGGAATACGTATGCCGTATTTCCTGGTCATCTTCCACAATAAGAATTTTGGTTTTTGGTGTTGCGACCATAGGTTTAAATAAAGCTCAACTTTATATTATGTAAAGAGTGGTTGTTCAAGCTTGCAATCCCCATTGCGAACAACCATGAAGTGAAGTAAACTTTTAAAGTGTGCAAAACGATCACCCAAAGTGCTGTATTTTCTTTGATGATAATTCACCCTTTACAGCCGACCCTTTTCATCCTCTGAAATAATAACGATATTCCCTGGGGAAATAGTGTTACGGGAAAAAACCTAACCTGAAAATTATGACGATCAAAATTAAAGACTCTTTTAGATGGATTGCTTTCACTACACTCATCGTTGGAACTCTTGATGCGGTTGCCGCGATCGTTGTTTATCAGGCGGATCCTTTTCGCTTGTTTCAATTCATCTCCAGTGGTGCACTTGGTCGGGAAACTGCGTTTGGTGGAGGTGTTGGAAGTTTTCTGCTTGGCGTTTTCTTTCACTATTTCATTGCCGCATGCTGGACAACGCTTTTCGTTCTACTTTATGACAAAATCCAATGGATTCGGTTTAATAAACTTGTTGCTGGTTTAGTTTACGGTCTCGTTATATGGGTCGTAATGAACATGATTGTATTGAAATTGTCGCGCATCGATGCAGCAACTCCTCCGATCAAACAGATTGTGATTGGCGCTACAATTTTGGTCTTTGCGGTCGGACTCCCGATTGCATTGTTGTCAGGTCGCTTGGATAGGAGTAGGAGGCCGTCACGTGCTAAAGCATGAATTCCCAAATTATCTTTTAAGGTAAGGTTGCATCGTAAGGTCCATGTAAGATTCCGATGGACTTTGTACTTTATATTTTTCGAGGGTCGCTTTCCGTAAATCGATTTTACATAACTTGGAACCGCTTCAAATCACTAGCTATTATTTGGAGCCTGGTATTAACCATATCAGTAAAGGAGCAGTTATTCCAGACGGGGGTGGCTGCCCTTTTCATTTTTACCCATTTCAGGTCTCGCTCGGCTTAGCCTTCCTCCGGGTGGAGGGTATCAAAGTATTCACGTTGCTCAATTTAATTTAAAACTTGCAGCTGATATTCCTTCGTCCCCCTTACCTTGCTTATGCATGCTTACCCTCAAATACATTGCGATTGCTGTCATTGTCATTTATGTTTTGGCAGCAGTATTATTGTTTGTATTTCAAACTCGCCTGATTTTTTACCCGGGCAAATTACCAAAGGACTATAGATTTAGGACGGTGCCGCTTCGGCAAGAGGTTTTCATTAAGACAGCAGATGGAGAAACAATCAACGGTCTTTTTTTTCCTGGGGAAGAGAAGAAGCGCGCAATTCTTTATCTGCATGGGAACGCGGGCGATCTTAGCGGATGGCAATTTGTGGCCGAAGACTTGCTACCCTCGGGGCTAAGCATATTTATAATTGATTATCGTGGGTACGGCAAGAGTACAGGGTCTGTTTCTGAGCGCGGTTTGTATGCCGATGCGGAGGCAGCGTACCAATACTTGGTGGAAGAGAAGAATATCAAGCCGGCTGACATACTGGTATACGGAAGGTCAATCGGATCTGGCGTAGCGGTCGAACTTGCATGCCGCAAACAAACCGCTGGTGTTGTACTCGAATCCGCTTACACATCGCTGTCCCAACTCGCGAACGAAAAGGTCCCCTTCTTTTTTCCTTCCTTTTATTTGCGCACGAAATTCAACAACATGAATAAGATATCTCGGTTGAAGGTTCCCGTATTCTTAGTGCACGGAACCGATGACACACTTATTCCTGCAAACCACTCCGAGCACTTGTACCGGAGCTGCTCGGGAAAAAAATCTATTTTGCTGATCGATAAAGGGCAGCATAATGATCTTCAGGGATTCGAAGAGTTTAGGCAGTTTGTGCGAAAAAGTTTGCCCTCTTTTTTCTTTCCATCGCAACGATACCGTCTACACGACAATTGAGATATCGGTCAAAAGATGGTTTCCAATAATTTGTAAACGCCATAGAATGCCGCGGCAACCAAAATCACCGCGCAAATGATAACAGTGAACAGGAGCCCGTTTCCAGAACCTTGGTGCTTGCCCTCAAAATAATGCTCTTTTAGCAGCCGCACATTCCGGTCGTTGGAGCGATAGAATACATCGAACAACGTGCCTACCAATGGAATAGAACCGATGATCGCATCCAGTGTTGAATTCAATACCATCTTCACCACCACGTTTCGGCTTGCTCCATGCTGGTGCATCGTATAGATGAGGACGCCCGAAAGCATGAAGGTGAGGAGGTCACCAAACACCGGAAACAGACTTAGTATCGGATCAATCCCAAATTTGATCTTAGTGCCCGGAACTGTAAACTTCGAGTCCAATACCTTTGAAAATCGTTCGATCCATTTCAGATCTTTTTCGCCCTGATAGTGAATTCTTCTTCCATCACGACCAAATAATTCTATTCGTTCACTCATTGCGTACATGTCTGACAGTAGTAAAAATAAAATAATGCCAGCTGAACCATCCGTAATGTAGTTGGTCGTCACCGCCAGCGATGAAATACCCTTTTTCAGATATTTGCCGGTTATGAAAAACATATTCTTTGGTTTGCTTGCCATCATTTGTATGCAATGCAAACAGGTGGATGACCTCCTTACCTTTACCATCGCTAACCAGGTTGCGATGACCGTGCCGTCTAATTCGCCCCTTAACCTGCCGCTAGAACTGGCGACTCCCGAGGTCGCCACCAATTCGAGCCAGACGTTTGCCAACAACAATACAGAGGCTTCGTTGGTGAAAGATGTAAAGCTTCAGGAACTCAAACTGACGATCACCTCACCAGCCGGTAAAACTTTTAGTTTTCTAAAATCGATTCAGGTATATATTTCTACAACGTCAAACAACGAAATATTGCTGGCCAGTCTTGATAACATTCCATCAACCGCGAGCACGATTTCGCTTACGCCTACTCAACAAAAGTTAGATGTGTATGCTAAGGCTTCCTCGTATAAGCTTCGCACGGCCATCGTGACGCGTGAAACCGTTACGCAAAGCGTGGATATGAATGCGGATTTGAAATTCCGCGTGACGGCAGCGCCTTTGTAAGTTTCTCTGACTTGTTAAAACGAATGTCAGCTTCGCCTGAACCACTAGATGCGGAAAAATGAAAAAAGGGTAAGCTTACGGGCTTACCCTGTTCAAAAGCTCTGAAACGGAATTCACAGCTTTTGGTACCTACTAAGTATAAAAAGGTATGCCAACCTTTCACATATTCTAACGTGCACGTTGGCTGTTTATTGCAGGAGACTCAAGACTGAAAAAAAATGAAATGTACTTCCCGCGAGAACGAACAAATGCCATATGCTGTGGAAATACCGGTGATAATCCTTCACAAAAAAGTATGTTCCTGCGGTGTAGAAAAATCCGCCCGCCAGGAGGAATAAAAATGTCTGAAAACTAACGGAATCATAAAGGGGCTTGATTGCAGGTATAATAAGCCAGCCCATCACTATATATAGAAATGTTGAGACGCCTTCAAATTTCCCCGTGTGAAACGCTTTCATAACGATTCCACCAATTGCACACGCCCATACAATTGCAAGTACAGTCCATCCCACGACACCTGGCAATGCTGTGAGGCAGAATGGCGTATAGGTGCCCGCGATGAGCAGGAAGATCGACATGTGGTCGAGCTTGCGGAATAATCGTTTGACCTTCTGATTGGTGATGCTGTGATACAGCGTTGACGCGAGATATAATATGACCAACGTTCCCCCGAAGATTGAAAACCCAACGACATGTGACGCGCTGCCTTCCATGGCAGATAAGATTGTGAGAAGCGTAAGTGCTGCAATTGATAGTCCTGTGCCGATTCCGTGAGTTATTGCATTTGCGATCTCCTCCTGCTTCCTGACGACCTCCATTTAGATTTAGATTTTACCCTAATAACGGGGTGACACCAATTTTAGTGTCTGCAAAGCCAACGATTCGCTGACAAAAAATGGGCATTAAATCATTTTCATCGTTATTTTTATCACGTGAACCCACAAGTATTGAGGTTCGCAACACTCTTGTTGACGTCACTGCTCGTGGTCAACACTTCGGCCCAGGTTGTAAAAAGAGGAGTTGCGGACCTTTCTGAATTCAAGTCCAATGCAGATTTTGCCAACCTCGGTGGCGAGTGGGAATTCTATTGGAATCAATTGCTTACCCCGGAGGAAATCGGTAAGGCTAAAGATGTCGCACACATCAATGTCCCTGGTTCATGGCATCGGCAGGGAGATTACACGGTCAAAGGATTTGCAACCTTACGCGCCAGGATCCTCTTACCGGAAAATCAAAGTGGACTCGCGGTTTTGTTTCCGGTCATCAGCTCAGCAGCACGCATCTATATCAATGGAACACTGGTGGTGGAAACGGGCGTGGTTGCTGAAACAGAAGAAGCGTATGAACCTGCACTACGGAGCACGATGGTGCCACTTCCGAAGAATACGAAGGAAGTTGAAGTGATTGTGCAGATTGCAAACTTTTCCTATTTCAGTTCTGGAATCGCGTATACTCCGCAACTCGGAAAAGCCACTGACGTACTGGCGCAATCCGGTAGGACAAATGGTGTCGAGAACTTTTTTGCCGGAGCGTTGATTGCCATGTGCATTTACCAGGTCATCATGTTCTTTCTTTATCAGCGTGGTAAATCGTATCTGTGGCTTTCGCTCATCTGCCTTGGCGTTGCGTTGCGCGCTTTGACCGTGCACGGAGGTTCGTTTTTGCTGCCGAATCTTTTTCCATCGGTGGATTGGGAAATATGGAAGAAGCTAGAGTTCGGAAGTGTTTATGGCATCGTAGCGTTGTTCCCGCTATATGTCCATGCGCTTTTCAGGGAGCATGCGCCTCGCAAGCCGCTGATTCTGCTTCTGGTCGTTGCGGGCTTTTTGCTGCTCGCAGTCATGTTCACAAGACAATATGTTTACGGTCAGCTCCTTGATGTTGCGCACGTGGCGTTGCTTTTCTGTTTTATCTATGCTGTGTATTCCATCGCGTCTGCCTGGCGTTCCGGAAATCGCGATGCCCGCGTCATCCTGTTTGGTGTGCTTGCTTCCTTTCCGTTTATATTCATGGAGATTCTGCAGAACACGAAGCTGAGACCGGTGAATTTTGGATTATCCTATCTAGTTGAAATTGGTGTATTGACATTTCTTATTTTTCAGGTTTACCTGCTGGCGAATCATTATGCGCAGGCGTACTCCAATCTTGAAAATCTGGTGGAAGAGCGGACCAATGAGCTGACAACGGCTAACACAGTAAAGGATCGCCTGCTGTCCGTTGTTTCTCATGATATCAAAAGTCCCCTTAATTCGCTACGTGCCATCCTTCAAATGTACAATAGCAAAGCGATCTCCAAGGATGAGTTTGATCACTTTTCCAAACATCTGGAAGACGATTTGAATACCACGACCATTCTTGTTGAAAATATTTTGTACTGGACAGCAAGCCAGCTGAAAGGCGTTCAATTGCGCGAAGAATCATTTGACCTTCATGGTGTTGTAGAAGAGAATGTGAGGTTGTTTAAAACAGCAGCGAGCAGGAAGAATATTTCATTGTCGCACAATACGCCACGCAATACCATCATCACATCGGATAAAAATATTGTAAACCTTGTCATCCGGAATCTGTTGGCAAACGCATTGAAGTTTTCTTATGAGAATGGCACAATTCAAATTGTGCTGGAACGCCACGAAACCTATTTACTCATTAGGGTAAGGGATACAGGAGTTGGTATGGATAAATCTACTGTCGATGCGCTGTCCCAACCAGCGGCAGCAATAAGCACGATTGGCACTCAGGATGAAAAGGGGACGGGCCTCGGAATTTCACTTTGTAAAGAGTACCTCGAACGTGCTCACGGAGAACTTCTCATCGAGAGCACGAAAGGCCACGGTAGTACTTTTAGCATCAAGTTACCGTTGTGAACTATCCAAATAATCTCGCAAAAATTGATTCCTTTCTCGTGTGTAGAATATCCAGCACCGACCTTAGTCGCACCAGCGATGCAGAGTTCTTGATGATGTAGTTTGCCGCACCGGATGCCATCACTTCTGTCTTTACTTTTTCGTCATCAAGAGAAGTATAATAGATCACTGGGACAGATTTGTGCTTTCGCTTGATTTCCTTCAGGTAGTGCAATCCTGTTCTATCTTTCTTGTCGTTGAAAAAATGGTCCAATACAATCGCGAATGGTTTTTCGTGCATCGAAGTAAAGATGTGATCGGGATCTGAAAAAGTCTTAACCTGATAGTTTCCAAGCATCTCTTCAAAATGAACCTGCAACATTTTCAGTTGAATCGGGTTGTCCTCGACAATAAATACTAGTTTTTTCATCGGCTGTTGGTCAGCGTATGTAAACGAAATGATCTCGCCAGGGTTAACGGGTGGTGAGCTGTTTACAGCCTTGGAGGTGTTCCACCTTACACAAATTTTTGAAATCAATGTATCTGGATTGATTTTACTTGTTGTAACTGGAAGTAATTGACACTATTTTCGTTACACTGAAGCCGAAAATTCCAACCATGGTAAAGTTTATAGAATTAAAAATCGCCTCGGATGAAGGCGAGACAACAACTCAACTAGTGAACGTCTCAAGTATCGGGAGAATTTATCCAAACCCACAAAGCAATCGCAAATCGATTGTTGAATTGAATTACCAAAGTATCAATGATGCTCCGGTTTTTCTCGAGGTGGAAATGTCGTACGAAACGTTGCGCTCTTACTTTGTAAGTTGATATCCGTATGAAAACCACGCTAGCCCTTTCTTTCGCTGTTGTTGTATTGACAGGATGCAGCAAAGCGCCAACCACATCAGAAAATCTCACTGAACCAATTAGTCTTTTCAATGGAAAGGATCTTTCCGGCTGGCATGCTGATGTTCCGGATCTTGATAAAGACTCAACGCTTCAATTGCCATTCATTGTGCGCGATGGAATGTTGGTGAGTCTAGGCACTCCGGGAGGCCACTTGATCACAGATTCTTCCTACAGCAACTATCGGTTGAAAGTAAATTATCGCTTTGCCGGAGCTCCGGGCAATTGTGGTGTGTTGGTACACGCATCAACGCCCCGGGCGCTTTACGGAATGTTTCCTAAGTCGCTTGAGGTGCAGATGATGCATGAGAATGCTGGTGATTTCTGGTGCATCGTGGAAGATATTAAAGTGCCGGACATGGAGAAGCGAAGAGGTCCGAAAGAGAATTGGGGCGTTGTGGAAGGTAAGGAGAGGAGAATCATCAATCTCACCGATGGCACGGAAAAACCACTGGGTGAGTGGAATACGATGGTGATCGAATGCGTTGATCGATCGATACGCGTTTGGTTGAATGGCGTGCTCGTGAACGATGGTTTCGAGTGCACGGCAAATCAAGGACAAATTGCCGTGCAGGCTGAAGGTTCGGAAGTGGAATTCAGAAAAATATTGCTGACACCGATTACAGAACTTAGTCAGGTCGCGGATGCAACGGAAATTCAATAAACTTCCCAAGTCTCCGCTGGATCCATTTAAGCACTGACCCAGCGGATGACTCAAGAAATCAATTTAGAACTTATACTTCTTGCGGTAGTCTTTCGCCTCTCTTGTCATCTTTCCAAACTGTTTATTCATGCGCTTCTTTTCTTCGGCACTGATCTGAAACCTTTTCTGTTCCTTCAGAAGCTTGATGTAGCTGTCGTAGGCAACGGCATCAAGTGAACCGTTTTCCAGCGCTTCCAAGACTGCACAACCGTTTTCTTCGATGTGTCGACAATCGTTATAACGACAGTTTGGTGCAAGCTTGGAAATTTCAGGAAAGAGGTCTTGTTCCGAAGCGCTGTCTTCGAATGTTACACCAAACTCTCGCATGCCGGGTGTGTCGATCAACAAAGCACCATTTTGCAGCATGAACAGATCTCGTCCGGTGGTTGTGTGTTTTCCTTTTTGATTCGAATCACTGACTGACCCTGTGGCCTGTACGTCTGCGTTTGAAAGCTTATTCAAAAGTGAACTCTTGCCGACCCCTGACGAACCGATCATGATATAGGTCTTCGCAGGTTGAAAGACGTGTTCAATCATTTGGCTCAGTCCGTAGCCGGAGACGGTGCTGCATGCGTACACTGGACAATCGCGTTTCAGTTTTGCGATCTCCAAGTTATACGACTCCACGTTGTCAACGAGGTCAGCTTTGTTCAGCACAACGATCGGATTAATTCCACAAGCAGCTATCTGCACGATGTAACGCTCAAGTCGCATGAGATTGAAATCACGATCCAATCCCTGGACGATCAATGCATAATCGATGTTTGCGGCAAGCAGTTGTTTTTCGAATTTTGCTCCCGGGCTTTTTCGGCTCAGCGCGTTCTTTCGAGGAAGAAGATCGATGATGTAGCCCATCGTCTCGTAATCCTGGAATAAAACCCAGTCGCCAACTTTGGGCAGATTTTCATTTTCGTTTTCGAATAAAAGCTTTCCGGATAGTTCTGTTTCCAGCTCACCACGTTCCGTCATCAGGTAGTATTTGAATCCTTTGATCGAAATGACACGGCCAGCAAACAGTGAAGTGTTTAATGTATTAAAATGTTGTTGGAGGGATGCGTCCCAGCCAAAACGAGTTAGATTTTCCATGTGATATGTGTTCAAGTGCCCAGGTGCGCGTCTGCCCGGATCAACACGGTGCTAGAATAGACTTCAGGAAAGAAGTATTGACTAATACCACGGTGACTCAATTCATGCGCATGAGCGTGTATTGTTAAGAATAATGTTGAAATGCGTTAGGAAAGACCGATTGGGTCTTACGCCACCATTATTCCGGCAATCATCGGGCGATATGGGCGAGTGAGTAGTGCCATCGCGACAAAGGTAACGAATTATTTTTTTCCGTCAACGTGCTGTCAAGCCTGGTAAAACCTGCTCTTTTTAAGAACGGATATTACTTTGACTTCTTGTGCTTGACAACGCGAGCTTCAATATGGAACACCAGCTCTTCTGCAATGTTCTTGGTGAGATCTCCGGCACGCTCGAGGTCACGTGTAAGTGAAAATATCGTTAGTAAGGTTTTTGCGCTGTCGGGATTTTGTTTGATGAGTTCGGCCGTTGTTTTGAATGCTTTTCGATTATAGTCGTTGAGTTGCTCGTCACGCTTGGCAGTTTTTAGCGCCATCTTTGTATCCTCTTTCCGCAGTGCTTCCCCCATGTCTTTCAGCATCGAAACAAGAATCTCAAGCATGTCTTCCAGCGCATAGTCTTTCAACCAGTGCTTCGGAAGCGACTTCATTTCTTCCTCCAGGAACCTGGCGATTGATTTAGCACAATCACCGATGCGCTCAAGGTCGTTCGTCATCTTGAGCGTAGCGAGCACAAGGCGTAGATCTGTGGCCACGGGTGTGTACAACGCAAGAATGTTCTCGCAATCCCGGTCGATGGCGATTTCCTGCGTGTTCACATTTTTCTCCTCGCGAATAACTTCTTCCGCAAGGTTAATATCGTTTTTATGAATCGCATCCTTGCACTTGATCATCTGGTTTCTTACCAGTGATAACATGTCGAGGACATTATCTTTTAGCGCTTGTAATTCCGGTTCAATGGCTGGCATAGTGTCTTTTTAAATTAACCGAATCTTCCGGTAATGTAGTTTTCTGTTTGTTTCTCTTTTGGGTTGGTGAACATCTCGGAAGTTTTCCCGTACTCGACTAATTCTCCAAGGTAGAAGAAAGCAGTGCGATCGCTGATCCGGGAAGCTTGCTGCATGTTGTGCGTGACAATCACAATCGTATACTTCTCTTTCAATTCCGTAATCAATTCTTCAATCTTCGCAGTTGAGATTGGATCCAGCGCAGATGCGGGTTCATCCATCAAAATGATAGAAGGTTTTACGGCAAGTGTCCGCGCGATACATAAACGTTGCTGCTGACCTCCGGAGAGCGACAGCGCGGGCTTATCAAGCTTGTCTTTCACTTCGTTCCAAAGTGCGGCCTGCTTCAGTGATTTCTCTACGGTTTCATTGATTTCATATTTGTTATCAATTCCGTGGATCTTTAATCCATACGCTACGTTTTCGAAGATGCTTTTTGGGAAGGGATTTGGTTTCTGGAAAACCATTCCGACTTTCCTACGCAACTCTTCGACACGAACTTTCTTCTCGTAGATTTCTTTTCCATCGATGTACACTTTTCCTTTCTTGCGGAATCCATCGATGTAATCGTTCATCCGGTTAAGTGTACGAAGAAAGGTGGATTTACCACAACCTGACGGACCGATGAATGCCGTCACGCTGTTTTCCTTGATGGTGATATCCACGTCCTTCAGAACGTGATTGTCACCATAGTATACATTTACATTTTTAGCTTCAATGGGTTTCATACGTTGCTGCTTACCAGCTGATTTTTTTCTGCCATTTATTTCGGAGATAAACGGCAATGCCATTCATTACGAAGGTGATTAATAATAAAATGATGATCGCTGCTGCACCATTGGTGAGGAATTCTTCCTGTGGTCGGGAAACCCAGTTAAAAATCTGGATCGGTAGCACGGTAAATTCATCCATGGGGCTATCGGCAACAAACGGCACATACGCCAAGGCACCAATCACGATGAGCGGAGCGGTTTCTCCAACGGCTCTCGACAGTGCCAGGATGATCCCGGTCAAAATTCCACCGGATGCTGCGGGCAGAATCTGGTGCCAGATGGTTTGCCATTTGGTGGCGCCCATTCCGTATGAGGCCTCGCGCAACGAGTTGGGAACAGCTTTGAGCGCTTCCCGAGTCGCTACGATAATCACGGGTAAAATTAACAGCGACAGCGTGAGCGCACCTGCGAGGAGGCTTCCGCCCAGATTCATGATCCTCACAAAAATCTCGAGGCCCAACAAGCCATAAATGATTGATGGCACACCCGCAAGATTGGCGATGTTCAATTCAATAATCCGAGCGAGGCGATTTTTTCTTCCATACTCCTGAAGATAAATTCCCGCTGCAACGCCAATGGGAATAGCGATGATGCAAGTCAATCCAAGGATCCACGCAGTGCCGGTCCATGCGGTGAGAATTCCCGCTTTCGATGCCCGTCTCGAGGGAAGATTAGTGAGAAATTCCCAGTCAATTCGGGTAAGACCATCGATCAAAATGTTGATCAGGAAGATCAGAAGAATAGCGATTCCGAAGAATGTGAAGAAGATCCCCACATACTTGAACGCAGTATCAATGTTTCGATTTCGTTTTACGTTACTCATACTTCTCCTGATACCTTTTCTTGATCCAGTAGCTTACATTGTTCAATAAGAACGTGAAAAGGAATAGCGTGATTCCCGCAGCAAAAATTGTTTTGTACTCCATCGATCCATGTTGAACATCGCCCAAGCTCACCTGGACGATATACGCGGTGATCGTCTCAACCGCTTCGCGCGGATCGAGGGTGAGTGTCGGCTGTTGTCCTGCAGCGATAGCGACAACCATTGTCTCGCCAATGGCACGCGCGACACCGAGGATGATCGATACCAGGATGCCCGATGAAGCTGCTGGCACAACCACTTTAAAGGAAGTCTGGAATTTTGTTGCGCCCATTCCATACGAAGCTTCTCGCAACGACTTGGGTACTGCATACAATGCGTCTTCGCTCAACGAACTGATCACCGGAATGATCATGATTCCCATCACCAAACCCGCAGACAATGCATTAAAACTTCCGATACCTGGAATGAAGCTTTGAAGAAACGGAGTGACTACAGTAAGGGCGAAGAATCCGTACACGACAGTTGGGACGGCCGCAAGGATTTCAAGAAGAGGCTTTACGTTCCTCCGGAAATTTTTGTGCGCATATTCACTGAGGTATACCGCAATAATAATCCCAATAGGCACCGCAGTGATAATCGCGATGATGGTGGTCAAAAATGTGCCCGAGAGCAGCGGAAGAATTCCATAGTGTTTCTGCGCAAACAACGGTGTCCATTCCGTGTCAAACAGGAAACTTGAAAGCGGGACTTCTCGAAAAAATCCCCACGACTCCGAAAGCAAAACCCAGATTATTCCAAGCGTTGTGAGTATTGTTATCAGCCCGCTGAATGCAAGGCCGTATTCAATTACTCGTTCTGCTGATCGCTTCACAAAAATTGGTTAACGTTCCTTTTATTGAGGTTTAGTAAAGGAGGCGAACTTCGCTACCTCTGCCTGATACTCGTCATCGTTAAGTGGAATGTAGCCTACGTCCGGAACGAGTGTCGGTGCATTCTTCAGATAGAAGGTAACGAATGCCGATACTTCTGGTCTTTTCGCAGCAGCATCCGTTACGTAAATGAACACCGGACGCGATAAAGGAGAATAGGTTCCGTTCTTCACTGTCTCGATTGAAGGCATTACAACGCCTTTGCCATTGTCAACACCCACCAGTTTCAGCTTGTCTTTATTTTCTTCATAGTATGCAAGTCCGAAAAAGGCAAGACCATTTTTGTCTCCGCTCGTTCCCTGCACGAGCACGTTGTCATCTTCGCTGGCGGTATAATCTCCGCGGCTTGATCCGGTAGTTCCTACCACAGCTTCGGTGAAGTAGTCATATGTTCCAGAGGCAACACCAGGGCCATACAAATTGAATTTTTCTTTTGGCCATGTTGGTCTGATCTGGTTCCAGGTTGTAATCTTTTCCTGTGCAGCGGGCTCCCAGATCTTCTTCAGTTCTTCCACGGTAAAATGATCTACCCAATTGTTCTCTTTATTAACCACGATCACGAGACCATCATACGCCACCTTCAATTCCACATAGTTAATGTTGTTCTCTTTGCACGTGGCAGCTTCTGCTTCCTTGATAGGTCTTGACGCATCATTGATATCGGTTTCACCTCGGCCAAACTTCTTAAAACCACCGCCCGTACCGGATACACCTACCGTAACTTTCACTTCGGGCTGTTCCGTCCTGAACTCTTCTGCCACAGCTTCGGTGATAGGATATACTGTGCTCGAACCATCTATTTTAATCTCTCCTGTCACTTTTGCCTCGTTTTCAGACTCGCCTTGTTGCTCAGATTTTTGCCCGCACGAAACGACAAGAGAGGTAATAATCAGAATTGCTAATGTTCTTAATGTTAAGAATTTCATAGTTAGTGTTGTTGAAATCCCTGCAAAGGTACTCCGCCTGGCCAGTATGGCGAGTGGGTCAATGTTAAGTTTATGTTAAGTCCTTTAAGGAAGAGTTATCGTTGTGTTAAGTTAATCTGGAGTTACTGGAAGGTTAACAGTTTATGACTTCTTTTGCGCAAGAATCAATTAAACAAACGCTTTAAACCTGAAGAATGCGCTCGTTATTTACTGTTCAACACCCTTGCATAAGGACTTCCATTTTTATCGTTACTCTCCTCACTGTTTTTGGCTCAATACAAACGCTTGCGCAGGTAAAAAAAGACTCGGTTGTTGCCGAAGCCCCAAAGCCTGCTCCTTCCGAATGGTACAAAAAGTTAAGCATTCGCGGATATGCGCAGTTGCGTTACAATCAACTCCTGGTAACCAATCCAGATCTTTCATGCGAGCAGTGTGACCGTTCATGGGGAAAAGACGGTGGCTTTTTCTTCAGACGAATTCGACTTATCTTTTTCGGTCAGGTACATGAACGTGTCTACGTTTACATTCAGCCTGACCTGGCGTCCTCCCCAGCCACTGGTGTGCTGAATTTCGCTCAAATTAGGGATGCATATTTTGATGTGGGACTTGACAAAAAGAATGAATTCCGCCTGCGTTTTGGTCAAAGCAAAGTGCCTTACGGGTTCGAAAATCTGCAATCAAGTCAGAATCGTCTTCCACTGGACCGTAACGATGCTCTCAATAGTGCAGTAGCCAATGAACGCGATCTTGGAATTTTCTTTTACTGGGCTCCAAAAGAAATCCGTGATCGCTTTTCAATGCTAGTGAGCTCTGGTTTGAAAGGCTCCGGTGATTACGGTGTGGTCGGCTTCGGTGTTCACAACGGACAAACTGCGAACCGCCAGGAGGCGAATGACAGGCCGCATGTCGTTGCGCGAGTCTCGTATCCTTTTAAGATTGGTGAGCAATATATTGAGCCTGGGATTCAGGCGTATACCGGTGACGTTGTGCTCCCTACCGTCACCAATGGAGTGACCGGCACGCAAGGCTTCGAGTACAAGGATGACCGCGCAGCCGCATCACTTGTAGTCTACCCGCAGCCGTTCGGTCTCATGGCGGAATACAACATCGG
>DASWTM010000126.1:0-17948 GCA_036402115.1 Chryseosolibacter sp. | reverse complement strand
ACCTCAAGAAGCTCAGTGACCATTGCCCAGCAACTCAGCACGACAAACAATGCAATCGGTATTGGGAACAAGATCAATCCCCAGACGCTGAAGTTTCCAATGTGACGCTGAACGAACGCAAAGCATACCAACGTGACCACTATGGGCACATACGAAATGACGGTTAGCGGATAAAGGTTCTGCAAGTTTAGCGCAAGCAACGGAAGAACCGAGTTAACACTTACTTCAAAAGATAGTTCGCGCATACCGAGCCGCAGCAAACGAATCCATCCCTTACAAAACTTGATGAAAGTCGGGTACATCTGGACAGTGAACAACGGTTCACCAGTATACAATATGTATTCTAGACCATTTTGGATTGTCGCTCTGGCCAGGGATGTATCCTCGGCCACCTGCGACCGCACTGCAAGGTGCCCACCGATGTGATCATATGCGTCTGCTTTTATCAAAATGTATTGACCCACGGCATATGCCTCATCCGCGCTTTGTTTATCATAAGGCGATGCACCACAATGAATGAGACAATGGAACGGTCCAAGTAGTTTCTCCCACCATAATTCGTTGCGATGGTACGAGGGAGCCGAAAGCATATCTGCCTCGTTTTCCTGTAAGTGCTTCACTGCCCTCGCGAGACTCGTTCGTGTGTGGGTAGTATCCGCATCTGTAAAGAGGAGTAATTCACCTGACGCATGCTGTGCTCCCACATGACAGGCCCAATTTTTTCCAGCCCACCCTTCCGGTTTTATTCCAGCGGAGATGACGGTCGCCCCATGTGCTGCCGCTACTGCTGACGTGTTATCAGTGGAGCTATCATCAACTACCAGGATCTCCTTCGGCTTGAACGTCAGTCGTTGCAGCGACACCAGAACCTTTGGCAAATTTTTCGCCTCGTTCCGGGCTGGAATAATGATGGACACAGGAATCGAATCCGTTGCGGGTACCGCCTTTCGCTTCCTGGGCCAAGCAAAATATTTCCGCAACCGGTAGACTACGGCTACTGCCGATACCCATGCAACCACATCCAACACAGTATCCATAGAAGTGACGTCATACAAATCAATGCCACGACCTTTTTATTTACTTTTGTGATGTATGGAGCCGCTTAAATTACTCGAATACAACCGCTGGGCTAACAGCCTTATCCTGGATCAAGCTGAAACACTGACACAACAAATACTGGAAAAAGAATTTGGCGGGAGCTTCGGATCAATCCGTGCGACATTAATTCACGTACTTGAATCCGACTGGCTTTGGCTCAAACGCTTTCAGGGAGTTCCGCTCGCTGACATACCCGCATGGAAAGTGCATTCCGCAAGCGACATCAAAAAAGTATGGATACCGATCCAAAATGAAATGGTTGACATGGCAAAACAATTTTCAACCGAACCCAAAAAACCTATCGAATTCAAAACCAGGAAAGGGCAACCCTTCGTTATGCCGTTCTCAGAGATCGTCACACACATCTCCCACCACGGAAGCTATCACCGCGGACAAATAACCAACATGATTCGCAGCGCAGGCGAAAAACCCGTGAGCACCGATTATTTTATATTCAGTGTCAGCCATCAATAAACGTAACTCTTCGCACGCCCCATCAACCATCACCCATTACCCATTACCCATTACCCATCACCTGCGAACCACAGACGTCTGCCCATTCAACAACTTCCATCCATCCTTGCGCTTCACCACCACTGCCGTCTCAACCAGCACATGCGTGCGTTCATTTCCTTGCAGATCAGTTACAGTCGAGCGTACACGACCCGTATAGGTTGCGATTTCATCACTGAGGGGAACAATCCGCAGCGTCTCGAAACTATTGTTGGTAAGTTTTACTTTCGGAGCATATCCGGAAATGATCGCGACAACCGAGTCCCGTGACAACGCATGATTGTATCCTGGTGGCACCCAGAAGAAGTCAGCGGAGTTGTCAAGATATTTCATCTCGGCCATCAACCCCTCGCGCCTGATGTCACCGAAATAATTAGCCAACATTTCGCGGACTTCTTTTTCGACCTTCGCGGTTTGGGCTAGGGTAATCGAACTCGTAGCAACGAGGAAAAGCAGTAAAAGCAGACGCATAACTTTTGGGTTTACATAAAATTACAGTATTTCAACTTCAAGTTTGCGACCGCGCAGATAGGAATCTTGCCCTCTCCGCCCAGCACCAGTCCCTGAGCATCCAGCTTCAGCTGGATAGCGAAGGGCCCCTATGTTGATAAGTTGGATTTGTTAGTCTGATGGATGACGAAGATAATGGTGATGTCCTAAGACCCGCATCATCTCAGTAGCCGAAATTGGTTCAGGGAATTTTCGAAAATGTTTATTCGAACATCTGATGACGCGTTGTTGAGGACTATTTACACAACGGTCCGGCTCCGTTTACATAGCATGGCTTTCCAAGCTCTTGCGTGTGGTGCGTTGTCGCGGAAGGGTCCTTCGCTCGTCCCGATAAAATCGGGACGGCTCAGGACTGGTGCAACTCGAACATTTTATATTACGAGAAGATGGTGACAACGCCTGTGTCCATGTCATAGTAGGCTCCGACAATTTTGATCTCACCGTTGTTTTCCATCTCGCGCAAGACTGCGCTTTGTGTGCGGATGTTGTTGACGGTAACCTTAACATTCTCGCGAATGACGAGATCGACAAATTCTGCGTTCTTTGAAGTTTTGTCTCCGCTAAACTGACTGCACTTATCAACGGCAGGTTTAATTTTATCGAGAAGTGTTGAAAGGTTTCCAAGTTTCACGTTATCGATGGCGCCTTTGATCGCACCGCAATATTCATGGCCGATCACCAGTACAAGCTTAGCTCCTGCCAGTTTGCAGCTGAATTCCATTGAGCCAAGGATATCTTCATTTACGATGTTTCCTGCAACGCGGGCAACGAATAAATCACCAATACCTTTGTCGAACACATCTTCGACCGGTACGCGCGAATCGATGCACGACAAAATAATAGCCTTCGGGAATTGGCCATTCACGGCAGCCCGTATCTGCTTGGAGTGATCACGCAGCGTAAGTGTTCCGGCAACAAATCGCTTGTTGCCTTCGATAAGACTGTTGAGGACATCATCCGGAGAAAGTTTTTTCTGTTCTTCCGCTGTTAAAACACGTTCAATAAGAGGTTCCTGGTTAACTAACATTTAGATTTTCGTTTGCGCAATAATATCCAACTCCTGGCATATGCGCAAAGCCTTAAATGAAGAGTGAACTAAACCAATTTCGCTGCCTTTTCAGCGCGCTCCTGCAATCGGTGATCATCGAACCTTTTGACGAACGCGCTGAATGCGTTCGTTGGGCCCTTCCACTTGAGTTGATCAACTTTCTTGAACAGCTTCGCATCGGTACGCAATTTCGCCAGTTGTTTAAATAGCAAGGCTTGTTCACGTTTGCTGCCCAACACTTTCTCCGGAAATTCCTCAATCGGCCCGTAGGTATTCAGCAACTTCGCAGCGCCAATATTTCCGATGCCGGAAATTCCGGGATACCCGTCAGCACTATCGCCAACGAGCGCCAAAAAATCCGGAATGAGTGCAGGACCTACGCCAAACTTTTTGCGAACTCCGTCTTCATCGCGGATCACTTTTGCCCTGCGATCTACCTGAACAATCCGATCTTCTTTGACACATTGCGCCAGATCCTTATCCGGTGTCCAGATGCACACTTTTTGTACTTTTTTATCTTTTGATGCCAGGTATGCGGCCGAGGCAAGTCCATCATCGGCTTCCAACTCGACCATAGGCCATACCACCACTCCCATCGCGTCAAGTGCCTCTTCGAGTGGATGAAATTGATTCCACAATACGCGTTCGATGCCGGCTCCGGTTTTATATCCCGGCCAAAGGTCATTTCGAAACGACTCGATGATATGATCGGTCGAAACGCCAATGTGCGTTCCTCCTTCTTCTATCATCTGCAATACACTGTGAAGCACGCCCACGGCCGCACCAAAAGGTTTGTCTTTCCCTTTATTAAAACTTCGCAGGCCGTAAAACTGGCGGAAGAGTTCGTATGTGCCGTCAATAAGATGAACGATCATTTCAGATTATTTAACGCGTAACCCGTTAATTGACTTGACGCACTCGTCATGATTGCATTCCTTGCATACAAAATGCGCCAAAGGCATATACCGTTGCGTGTAGCCGCAGGATGCACAGGAATACACACCTTCCTTATCAATCCGTGTCATGCAATCATCGAGTAAGTGCGGAAGGATGGGAAGTCCGTCAATCACTTTATCGTCTGGCGCGAAGAACATGCTCACGCCTCCGTCACTTTCGATAATAACGGTCTCGACCTGTCCAAGATGGTATACCTGACTTTGACGTAAGCGTGCAAATAATTCGTCCTTAGCAAGAGGTTGCTTTTTGAACTCCTTCAGTATTTGGCCATCCCTTAAAATATAGGTTGCTCTTCCTTCGATCAGCGTTTCAATTTTATCATTGCTGCTGATGAGAAACGTTACCCCACGATACATGAGCACGACAACGATGAAAACTAGGATCGAAGGCAAAAGCCCTACGTCTTTATAAAACATCGGATCACCTGCTGCCGAACCCAGCCCGATGATCACCCCAAGCTCAAACACAGACAACTGATGGATTCCACGTTTCCCCAACAATCGCAGCGAGGTGAGAATCACCAGAAACATGATAACGGTACGGATACCGGTCTCGATCAGAAAACTGGAATCTTCCTCACCAAATAAAAGCTTTTGCCATTCCATGCTGCTTCATTGTTATTATAACATTCTATTTCTATCCCCTTTCTACCGCCAGACGCACCGGCCTGACGAAACTACAAAAAAAACACCTTGGGCGCTGCCGTGTGCCCGTTCCAGGCTCAGCGGCATCGTTTTTATGCAGTTGTGTCCTAAATGTAAAATGTATGAATTGTCCGGTGTGCAAAAACGTGAACCTTGTAATGTCCGAAAGGCAAGGAATTGAAATTGATTATTGTCCGTCATGCCGCGGTGTCTGGCTTGATCGCGGAGAGCTCGATAAAATTATTGAAAGATCAGGCTCGGCTGACGTGCCGGAACGTGTCGAGCCCCGCTACGACAAACATGACGACTATTATAAATACGGACACAAGAAAAAGAAACGCGAGGGATTTTTGGGTGACCTGTTTGATTTCTAAATCCGTGCACGACAATTGTGCATGGTGCAAGGTTCGAACTTGCGCTCTTCAGGGCACACCTTTTGTGAACGATCTGCCAAATGAAAAAAGGACCCATCATACTTATCGATGATGACGCAGAAGATCGCGAATTGACAAAGGAAGCGATCGAAGCTACCGGCTATACGAATAAGATCATTATGTTTTCGGAGCCGCATCAAGCTTTTTCGGGGCTGTGTGACTTGATAAAAATAACAACACCCTTCGTTATTTTGTGCGACATCAACCTTCCTAAAATAAGTGGTATTGACTTGAAGCAGCAGATCGATCGGGACAAGGACCTGCGTGCAAAGAGTATCCCGTTTATTTTTCTCTCCACTGCCAGCAACGGTCACTTTGTAGATAAGGCGTATGAATGCTGCACCGTCCAAGGCTTTTTTACAAAGGAGACACATTTTATCGGAATGATTAATCAATTGAAGCTCATCTTCGACTACTGGAGCTACGCTCGTACTCCCAACAATTGATTCAATTTTAAAGCGCTAACATCTTTCGGACAAACTGTAGAAAAAATTGGAGCAGAACTTAGCGAACTTCTCCAGAAGACATGCCGGGCGAACGGAAAAGTTGCCTCTCATCACATCGCGCGAAACAAATTTTTAAAACCATTACCTTTGAACTCATATGAAGGTAGCCTCGATCGTGCTGGTCTTATATGCAACGTCCATGGTTTTTTATGGCGCGCTCGAGATGACACATGATCTGCTCCACGAACTTGGTAAGCTTCAGATCACTTCCCTTCACCATCACAGCCACGACCATCACCATTCAGTCCACGACCATGAACACGGACATCCACCTGGCCACTCAGTCTCCCACAGTCATCACAATGAAAATGACGAAGACACCTCAGTGCCTGCCCAAATAAACTTCTTTTTGTTCATGCAGTCGGGTTTGATCTTCCACTTTACTAATACGGGACTTGAATCAACCCTTGGGACTACAACCACAGGCATTCACACAACTGACCAGCTACCCGTTACTCCTCCTCCCGAGCGTGTTATGTGAGTTTTCAAAAAAGTCAGCACCTCTCACGCAGAGATGTGTGGTCGTGTCATTTTTGCACACGATGGGTTTTTCATTTTTTTAAACAGGTATTTCAGATGAAATTGAAATTATTTCAAACGGGGTTCTTATGCCTCGTGTTGAATATGGCTTTCGGTCAGGGAATGATCAGCGGGAGCATCACAGACTCGCGACACACTCCGTTGCCCGATGTAAATATTTTTATTCCGACACTAAATAAACGAGCGATCTCCGACAGGCTTGGACATTTTCAGTTGAAAGACATACAACCAGGCTCATATGAGGTAACGATATCTTCCATTGGATACAACACGCAGCACCAATCCATAGTGGTAACAAATGGCAATCCCTTGTCTATGACAATAACGATGGAAGAGGGTGAATTGCGACTTGCGGATGTGGTGATCACTGACGAGTTAGCGACTGAGGTGACAACAATTTCCCAGGTGGATATTAAGCTGCGCCCGATCAACACTTCGCAGGATATTCTGCGGATGGTTCCGGGATTGTTTATCGCACAACACGCGGGCGGTGGAAAAGCCGAGCAGATCTTTCTTCGGGGATTCGACATCGATCATGGCACCGATATCAACCTTGAAGTAGATGGTCTACCGGTGAATATGGTTTCTCATGCGCATGGTCAAGGATATTCAGACTTGCATTTCCTCATACCGGAACTCGTCAGTACGGTGGATTTTAATAAAGGCCCATACTATGCTGATAAAGGAAACTTTACAACGGCAGGCTATGCGTCATTCAACACGCGAACGACACTCGATCAAAATATGGTCAAGATTGAAGGTGGCCGATTTGGCACCCTGAGAAATGTGAATGCTGTGAACATCATCAGCGATGACGAAGGTGAATGGCGTCAAAATGCATACGTTGCCTCGGAATATTTTAGGACCGATGGTTTCTTTGAAGCGCATCAGCATTTTAATCGCCTCAATCTGGTCGGCAGATACAATGCAACGCGTGGAGATAAAGAATCCGTGTCGATCGGCTTGTCAACATTCAACAGCCGATGGGATGCATCCGGTCAAATTCCCCTGCGCGCGGTTGCGAATGGTACGATCACGCGCTTCGGATCCATCGACCCGACTGAAGGAGGTGAAACTTCCCGCTCCAACGCGTGGGTTCGTTATATCAAAAGCACAGACCGCGGTGGCGTGTTTGACAATCAGCTTTATTTTTCGAAATACGACTTCAACCTCGTTTCCAATTTCACGTTTTTTCTTAATGATCCGGTCAATGGCGACCAGATCACGCAACGTGAGTCACGTAACATCTATGGATACAAAGGTTCATATTCTTGGGATACTGACCTTGCCGGATTTAACCTACGCAGCGAATTCGGTGGCGGCTTCCGTTATGATGATGTAAATAACATCCACCTTTATCGTACTCAACCACGTAAGCAATTTCTCGGTGACATTGCGCGGGGCGATATCGATGAGACAAACGTTTATGCATTTGTCAGTGAAAACATTTCGGTAGGTGATCGCCTTTCGATCAATGCTGCCCTCCGACTCGACCATTTTACATTTAACTACACCGATGCAGTATTGCCTAGGTATCTTCGCCAAAGTGTTAGCAAAGCAACGGTGAGTCCGAAAGTCAATCTTAATTATCAGGCCTCGCACAACGTGAACCTATTCGTGAAAAGCGGGATAGGATTCCATTCTAATGATACGCGGGTAGTTATCGCACAAGGAGGCGAACAAATTCTTCCGAAAGCGTATGGCCTGGACGTTGGTGCCAATGTGAAGATCGGTGAAAAGCTTTTTGTTTCATCGGCTTTGTGGATGCTGGACCTTGAGCAGGAATTTGTTTACGTGGGTGATGAGGGCATAGTTGAACCCAGCGGTAAGACGCATCGCAGGGGATTTGATTTATCTGTGCGATATCAAGCGCTGCCATGGCTCTTTGTTGATTCAGATTTGAACGTCACCGATCCCAAAGCGAAAGATCAACCCGAGGATGAAGATCATATACCGCTGGCTCCCACATTCACCAGCATCGGTGGACTTTCAGCTCAGCTTCCAAAGGGTGTGAGCGCGAGCGTTCGTTACCGCTATCTCGGTGATCGGGCTGCGAATGAAGATAACAGCGTTGTTGCTGAAGGATACATGTTGCTCGATGCGGTCGTGAAGTATACCCATAGGTCATTCGAACTGAGCCTTACTTCCGAAAACCTTCTTGATAAAGAGTGGAACGAGGCACAGTTTGATACAGAATCGCGCCTTCAGGGTGAAACGGACTCCGTGTCAGAGATTCATTTTACACCCGGTACTCCTTTCTTCTTTAAGATTGGAATCGCGTTCCTGTTCTAATTGGATTTCTTGTTTTCACGCTCGGGGAGTTTTCCTCGAGCCTGAAAACGTGAAGTTTACAATGTATTTGCTCGCGTCTTGATCCCGGTGATCGGTCAAATTGTAAACTCCGGTTTTGAATTCTCAGAACTTTTGATTTAGTTTAATGACCTGATTCTCAAAAAGCATTGAAAAAGCTATTCTCATACATGTTCATCGCCATTCTTCTGTTGAATGTGATGGGCTATTATGTGCTTTTTTTAGGCTTGCATTATCAAAACGATGTTGCTGCTGTTGCAGACCTGGATAAAAACCAGTATGATGAATCAGCGGCAATCACCATCGAAATTCCTGTATCGATCGCCTACATGCCTGATCAGGCGGACTTCGAGCGCGTTAACGGAAAATTTGAATACAAGGGTGAGCACTATCGCCTTGTAAAGCAGAAGTATGCAAAGGACGTTCTGACCATCGTCTGCATTAAGGACTCCGAATCAAAACGACTTGACCTTGCACTTTCTGATTATGTAAAGACATTTACGGATCACACCTCTGATCAGGGAAAAAATACGAAGACGACCTTGTCGTTTATCAAAGACTACATTCCACAACAGTTCATGTTGGGAAATGTTACGAACGGATGGCAAGCAGATGTAGTTAAATACGGTTTCTGCATCTCGCTTATTCCTTCTTATACGCCATCTGTCATTCATCCGCCTGAGCGCGCATAATTTTCCCGTTTCTACAATTCTGATTGTTGAGACTTCTCATTCACGGAGACGACTCCTCATTTATCCATTGCGTTTTAACAGAAATAGCCTGGACGGTCAAAACCAGGTTTGTTCTCAGTAATTGATGCTGATATCGCCTCCGCTCACAAGTCACTCTCGCCTTGTGTAAATCTCTCTGAATAGTTCCGCTAGTTCCTATTGGTTTGGGTTACTGGCGGAACTGTTTTTACAAAAGTCAACTTTACTCTATGCCTCACATACCACTGGAAGAACATTTGCCCGGCATCACCGGGTTGCTCGAGTACCGAAAAGATACCGCTCAGCCGATTCGTGAACTTACACAACTTCTCTTGCGCGGTCCTTCCACATTAAGCGAGGGAGAACGCGAATTGATCGCAACAATTGTATCACACGGCAATGAATGCAAATTCTGCACTACCGCCCATACCGCTGCAGCAGACAAACTTCTTGGTGAATGCGACACCAGTGCTGCTATCAAGAAAGACATTGAGACTGCGCCTGTCAGCGAAAAAATGAAAGCCTTGTTGGTTATCGCCCGACAGGTACAACAAAGCGGTAAGAATGTTACTCAGGAATCTGTTCAACGTGCCAGGAGTGCTGGCGCGACCGACATCGAAATCCACGATACGGTTCTGATCGCTGCACTCTTCTGCCTCTATAACCGGTATGTCGATGGCCTTGCCACACGACTCCCGGACTCGAGCGATTATTTCAACAGCCTCGCAGACCGACTTGTGTCTAACGGATACAAACGTCTTCCGCAAGGCTATGATCACCTGAAGAAAAAGTAACCACCACAAACAAACCTTAACCAAGCCCCCAAATGAAACATTCTTTACTCTTACTTTTCGTTTTTCTATCACTGATTGCCTCCGCACAAACGCAAGTTTCCGGAACGGTCAACGATGAAAATAATAACCCGGTTGCCGGAGCAAACATTGCCATCAAAGGCAAGATCACAGGGACCAGCACCGACTCGAAAGGAAACTTTACGCTTGCTACAAATCAAAATCCTCCATTCACCATTGTTGTATCGATGGTGGGACACCAGCGTCAGGAACTAGAGGTCAGAAGCACTTCTCAGAAACTTGATGTTAAACTCCTGGAATCAACGGAGGTGATGAATGAAGTAGTCTTCTCCGCTTCACGTGTAGAAGAAAACATCCTGCAATCTCCCGTCAGCATCGAAAAGATGACTCTCACAGAAATCCGCGAAACACCCAGCATCAGCTTTTATGACGCGCTTGAAAATCTTAAAGGTGTAGAGATGGTCACGAGTGGATTGACATTCAAACAAATCAATACGCGAGGATTCAACCATACCGGTAACTCAAGATTTCTTCAGCTTGTGGATGGTGTCGACAATCAGACACCGGGACTCGGGTTCTCAGTCGGAAATATGTTCGGCTCCTCTGACCTCGACATGGAGAGTGCCGAAATTATTCCCGGAGCAGCTTCTGCGTTGTACGGTCCGGTTGCATTCAACGGAGTGCTTATGATGAGAACAAAAGATCCATTTCAATACCAGGGGCTCAGTGCGCAGGCAAAGTTAGGCGTTAATCATATCGGGGAAGAACTTGAAGACCCTACTCCATTGTATGATTATTCCATTCGCTACGCCAAGGCATTTAACGATAAGTTTGCATTCAAAGTAAATGCATCCTATTTCACCGGATTGGATTTTTACGCAACGAACTATGTTGATGTTGATCCTGGAACTCCAGTTGAACAACGTGGTGCCAACAACCCGGCCCGCAATGCACTTAATATTTATGGTGATGACGAGGCCAGGACATTGCCGGGCATCGGACGTGTCTCCAGAACAGGCTATGAAGAAAGGCATGTTACCGACTATGATGTTTATAGTTTGAAGCTGAATAGCGCGCTTCACTATCGCATCTCCGACAATATGGTGCTGAGCTATCAATACAACTTTGGCAAAGGCACTGCAAACTACACGGGAAGTAACCGATTCTCCATTAACAACTTCACCTTGCAGCAGCATAAGCTCGAACTGAAGGGAAGCAATTATTTCCTGCGAGCATACAGTACGGCAGAGGACTCGCACGATTCCTACAATGCAAAAGGATTAGGACAACTCATAACGAAGACATGGGTTCGTGATCTGAATGGGAATATTGTTCCAGAAAATCAGGCTGATGATATGTGGTATACGCGTTATGCGGAAGCTTTTACTGGAAACATTTCTGGCGTGTCAGGAAATAATCACGCTACCGCCCGGGCATTTGCCGATCAGGGAAGGTTTTTACCTGGAAGTGCAGAGTTCAATGCTCAGAAGGAAAGACTTATTGCAACGCAAGGGCTAAGCGGTGCAGGGATTCTCAGCCAGAGTAAATTATTTCATGCGGAAGGTCAATATGACCTCTCCAGTCAGATCAAACTACTTCAAGTTTTAGTTGGCGGTAACTTCCGGATGTACGACATGTTCACCAACGGAACGCTGTTCGATGATAAAGGCGGAAGCATTATCATCAACGAAGGCGGTGCATTCGTCCAAGTGGGAAAAAGACTGCTTAGTGACAAACTCAAACTATCGGGATCAGTTCGCTATGACAAAAATCAGAACTTCGAAGGAAGATTCACACCACGCGCCTCAGCCGTTTACACAGCAGGTAGCAATCACAATTTCAGAACATCCTTCCAGACAGGTTTTAGAAATCCCACACCTGGCGATCAGTATATTAAACTCAACGCAGGACCGATCACGATCCTTGGTGGCGTCCCCGACAACAGCCGCGGCATGACCGTGTATCAGAACTCGTTTACGACAGCATCACTCGGACCTTTCTTCGGTGCATTCCAGCAGGCGATGGCGCAAGGTGCAACTCCACCACAGGCCGTGATGGCTGCAAAAGATCTCCTGGTGAAATCGAATGTCGCCTATATCAAGCCTGAGCGCGCAACAGTGTTTGAAGTAGGCTACAAGGGTCTGTTCAACAACAACCTGGTGGTTGATGTGAACTACTACTTCTCGAGCTATACGGACTTCTTGCTGAACCAGGTGGTGATGGAACCGGAAAGTCCGGTGCTCGCTCCTGACGGCACCATCAACCCTCAAGCAGCATTTGATCTGCTGAATGGCGATAGTCATCTGTACCAGTTGTACACCAATGCGGCAGATCGCGTGACCTCACAAGGCGCAACGCTTGGGCTAACCTACGCGCTTCCGAAAAACTATTCGATTGGCGCTAATGCAACGCTGGCAACATTTGATATCCGCGATGCAAACCCGAACAACGTTCCAGGATTCAACACACCGAAATACAAAACTGCGCTGACGTTTGGTAATAGCAAAGTCACAAACAACTTTGGCTTCAACATCGCCTGGAGATGGCAGGATACGCACCAGTGGTATGGTACATTTAACCAGATGCGTCCCGGAACAATCGAAGCCTTCTCGATTGTAGACGCTCAGGTGAGCTATAAAGTGCTTCCGATCAAATCGGTAGTGAAACTTGGCGCAAACAACTTGTTTAACGAACAGGTATACCAGGCATACGGATCACCTTCGATCGGAGCGATCTATTACGTCAGTGTAACATTTGACCAACTCTTACGCTAATGATTGGGCAGACGATGTCAACAATGAAAACGGATACCGACAAAATCGGTATCCTACTTTGGATTTCTTTTGCAGTATGTTTTTTCTGCAACATCTCGGCAGGCTTGTTCTCCACGTTGATGTCGGTTTACCTTCCGGTGCTCGTCAGGCATTTGTCGGGACAGGAAGTTGCGAACGACCTGAACACCATAAGCGCATACATTCAATCGCTGTACATCGCAGGCTGGGCAGCGGGGGGATTTGTATGGGGAATTGTCAGCGATAAGATCGGCAGAGCGAAAGCAATAGCGCTCTCTGTTGGATTGTTCGGATTGTTTACTGTGCTGATCAGCTTCGCTCCTTCGTGGGAATGGGTTGTCGCTTTCCGTTTACTTTCGGGTGTTGCTGTTGGAGGAATTCTTGTCGTGACACCTACGCTTCTGTTTGAGATATGGCCAGCACGAACGCGCGCAGTTATGATTGGAATTGATTCGATCGGATTTCCAATTGGGATCTTCTCATCCGGCCTTGTTACCGTGCTGGTCAATGACTGGCGGGGCGCGTTCATGCTCGGACTTTTACCCGTGACGTTGGGACTTCTTTCCTTGTTTATACTGAAAGAATCACAGCAATGGGCAACCCGCAAGGAGTCGCACGCGGCATTCAGACCAACCGTTGCGGACCGGCAAAATCTGGTCAAAGGTTCCATTATTTTCGGATCGATGCTTATCGGCTTGTGGGGAATGTTCTCCTGGATTCCCACATGGGTTCAAAGTCTGCTGACGGATTCAAGCGGACAGGACGAGCGAGGCATTACGATCATGTTACTTGGCGCTGGCGGACTTGCAGGCGGATTCCTGTCAGGATGGGTTTCCAATGTACTGGGCGTAAGGAAAGCAATGATGTTATGCTTCGGTGGATGCATCACGCTGTCCGCTTTATTGTTCGGGCTGAATTCTTCGTTTTCACCCGTCATCTATGTTGAATTGGCACTGCTCTCACTTTTCTTCGGTATAAGCCAGGGACTGCTGTCGATTTATATTCCACAGCTATTCCCCGTTCACATCCGTGGAACGTACACTGGAATCTGTTTCAACGTTGGCCGAATTGTAACTGCCATCGCGATATTCTTTGTCGGAGTACTAGTTACATTCTTCAATGGTTACAGCAACACGCTCCTCGCGTTCGCGGGAATTTTTATAATTGGAATTGTCACGATGTTCTTTTCAAAGGATTCTAAAACTGAAAGCTGATGGCACACATTGCTGTTCCGGAAGGTGTTCCGGGAATACGAAGTCTGGTCATGTTCCGGCCTGAAACCGGAAAACACCTGTATGAACTGGCGCAAGTATTACTGCGCGATGAGTCTCCCCTCTCTCCTGCTGAACGCGAGTTGATCGCCACACATGTTTCTGCGCGAAATAATTGTACGTTTTGCATGAGCAGCCACGCAGCAGCAGCACGAGAACTGTTTGCTGAGAAACGTGAAGTAGTTGACTGTGTCATACACAATGAATCAACTCCGTTGCTATCGGAAAAGATGAAAGCACTTCTCACCATTGCCGGCAAAGTCCAACAAAACGGAAAGCTTGTTACCGATGAAGATGTGGCTGCAGCACGCAAGCATGGAGCCACCGATCGCGACATCCATGATACGGTGCTGATCGCTGCGACATTTTCTATGTTCAACCGCTACGTGGATGGACTTGCATCGCTCACACCCACTGACCCGAAAGAATACGAACCGATGGGCAAACGACTTGCCACTCTCGGATATGTCTTACCTCAACCGAACATAAAATAATGGCGCATATCAATTTACCGGAAGGACTTCCAGGGATCCGCGGACCGATGGCATTTCGGCCGGACACTGCGAAGGTAATGAACGAACTCGCTGAAATTCTGTTAAGAAGCGATAACTCACTATCACGCGGTGATCGCGAAGCTATTGCAGCGCATGTCTCCTATCTCAACGACTGCTTCTTCTGTCAGAACGCTCATGGTGGACTCGCGCAGCATTACTTCCAGTGTAATCTCGAGCAGATGGACCATATCAAAATGAATCCGGAAGCCGCGCCTATTTCCGAAAAATTGAAAGCGCTCATGGCGATTGCTGGAAGTGTTCAGAAAGGTGGAAAACATGTGACCACTGCTCAAGTTGAAAGAGCAAAGAAGGAAGGCGCTACTGATATGGAAATCCACGACACTGTTCTTATTGCAGCAGCGTTTTGTATGTTTAATCGCTACGTTGACGGCCTTGGCACGTGGGCGCCACAGGACAGACTGTTTTATGTAAACCGGGCAAAGTCGCGCGCTGAAGAAGGTTACGCCAATTACGATCCTTACCATTAATCTATATGAAAGCACTTTACTACTTCGGACTAATAGGCCTTGCGTTGTTTGAGATTGCAAACGTCTATTTCATTATGCCGATGCCTGGAAGTCAGCAATATGATTCCGTTGATCTCGCATACTTTCTTTATTCATATCGCTGGGTATTCCGACTCGTCTTTGCACTGATGATTATAGCAGGTGCTCGTGCTGTGTTTCAGGGAAAACGCAAGTGGATCCCTGTCGTAGCTGCGTTGCCGGTTTTGTTCATTGTGTACATGTTCAATTTCAGCATGACCGCTGACCACATGTTTCTTCAGCCGAAGTCGCTTGAGTTTAAATCGAAGAATGAAAATGTATTGCAGGACAGCAGCCTCGTACTTTCGGTGAGTCATGGCGGACTTGCAAAAGCGTATCCGATACGGTTGATCCAATATCACCACCAGGTTCGCGACTCCATTGCTGGAAAGCCAATCATGGTGACGTACTGCAACGTTTGCCGTACAGGTCGCGTCTTCGAGCCGTTGGTCGATAACAAGCTTGAGAAGTTCCGCCTTGTCGGGATGGATCATTTCAACGCCATGTTTGAAGATGAAACCACGGGGAGTTGGTGGCGACAGGCCACGGGGGAAGCAATCACCGGTCCGCTTAAGGGAAAAGCACTGCCCGAGTTCGAGTCGAATCAATTAACGCTTACTCAATTTTTCTCACTGCATCCGTTTGGTACGGTCATGCAACCCGACACGCACTTCAAAGAAAGTTACGACACGCTGGCTCGGTTCGAGAAAGGAAAAAGCAAGGGTTCACTTACCCGCACAGACACGCTCTCGTGGAAAGACAAATCGTGGGTTGTAGGCATTCAACACGGCAAGGCGTCAAAAGCCTACGACTGGAATGCGTTGAAGAAATTGAAAATCATCAACGACCAGATCAATGGAACACCTATTGTGATCGCGCTGGCTTCTGATGACCAGAGCTTCATCGCATTTGAGCGCGGCACAACGGAAGAGTTTTCAATTATAAATGATTCGTTGAAAAGTGACGCACGTTCTTACGACTTTGCCGGCCGCGCACCCGATGGCACTCGGCTTAAGCCCGTGAAAACCTATCAGGAATTCTGGCATAGCTGGAAGCAGTTCCATCCTGACACACATGTGGCAAAGTAAATTCGCGTTCCACGATCAAACGGACGCCAATAAAAATTCCTTCGGACTAGGTCGCTAAATTAATCTAATATTATTAGTTTTATACTCTAATAATATTAGTCTGTGAGCTGGGATAGAGTTAAAGAGAAATTGGAAATTCTTGCGGATGCGGCCAAGTATGATGTGTCTTGTTCATCTAGCGGAAGCAAAAGATCAAACAAGAACAAGGGACTCGGAAACACAACGGGCACGGGTATCTGCCACACGTACACCGAAGACGGCCGGTGTGTTTCGTTACTGAAGATCCTGCTGACAAATTATTGCATTTACGATTGCCTGTATTGCGTTTCGCGCAGAAGCAATGACATCAAACGCGCAGGCTTTACCGTTCAGGAAGTGGTTGATCTAACCATGAATTTCTACCGCAGGAATTACATTGAAGGTCTTTTCCTGAGCTCCGGCATTTTTAAGAATGCGGATTACACCATGGAACGTCTTGTGCGCGTAGCGAAAAAACTCAGAACTGAGCACAAATTCAACGGCTACATTCACCTCAAGACAATTCCGGGATGCAGTGACGATCTCATGAGGGAAGCGGCTCTCTACGCAGATCGCGTAAGCGTAAACATTGAGATGCCAACGGAAGTAAGTCTCAAACAATTTGCTCCGGAGAAAAACCATTCGGATGTCGTTCGACCGATGGGGTTCCTAAGTCAACAGATTTCAGCTACGGCTGAGCAAAAGAAAGTCATCCGAAGCACACCTGCGTTCGCACCTGCAGGACAGAGTACGCAGATCGTTGTCGGAGCAAGTCCGGAGAGCGACCACGATGTTATGCGGGTAGCGGATTCGTTGTATCACAAATATGCATTAAAGCGCGTCTACTATTCGGGCTACGTCCCCATCAGTCATGATAATCGGCTGCCGCAGATAGGAACGCCCGTGCCCTTGATCCGGGAAAACCGATTATATCAGGCCGACTGGCTTATGCGATTCTATAAGTTCTCCCTGCACGAAATCATCGACCCAAGTCGACCCAACCTTGACCTTGACATCGATCCGAAATTGGCGTGGGCGCTTCGCAATCTCCACTCCTTCCCCGTGGATATTAACAAAGCTGATTACGAGATGATTCTTCGTGTGCCGGGGATTGGTGTTGGTTCAGCTATCAAGATTGTGAAAGCCAGAAAATTCAGAAAGCTCGGATGGGATGAGCTTAAACGATTTGGGATTGCCACGAACAGAGCAAAGCATTTTATCATTTGTAGCTCCGCTGGACAAATGCCTCGCGACCTCGATCAACACAAGCTACGCGAACAGATCGTCTCTCGGAGTAAGTTTGCAAACACGCATGTTCCACAACTATCGCTTTTTGCATGACAACGCACTTAGTATATGACGGGACATTTGATGGATTCCTTTCGTGCATCTTCGAGGTTTACGATCGGAAGCTTAGTGCGTTTTCGATTGTTCGAAGGAAACATCTGCAACCATCGCTTTCGATGGAGCAAGTACACGTACCCACGGATTCCGCTAAATCGCAACGTGTATGGACAGGGTTGAAAAAACACCTGTCGAACACGAAGTGCAATGAACTGTATAAAAGCTTTCTATCGGAGTTACCGGAAATTGAACAG
>DASWTM010000125.1:0-4822 GCA_036402115.1 Chryseosolibacter sp. | reverse complement strand
ATCGGTCAATGACTGCGATTTCCATCATGAAAAATCACGGCTTCAAAAACCTGATCAACGTTTACGGTGGATTTGGAGCGATGCAGCAGGCAGGTCTTCCTATAGTGACGGAAGAAGTTCCAGCATAAATTATTCAAGTTTCTTGTGGAAGAATAATTCGTGCTCTGGCAACAGATGAGGGTGGGCTATTTTCACAAGGTCCTGCAGGATCAGGTCGGGACGCAAATATCCAAGCTCAAGAAATTCACTACCTCCTTTTGCACCTTTCCGCGCATCGTACGTGTAAACTTGTTTTTGCTGAAACGGTTTGAACTTCGAGTAGCGTTGATCAGCATTTTTCAACTCGTTTAATGATTTCATCGTGGCAACACCGATCCACAGGTCTGCATCATGGGCTTTCTCATACACTGATTCAAAACTAAGCTCGAGGTATCCATTCGAAGGATCATCGGCCCATAGGTATTGGGTTCCCGCATCCTTCAACAATTTCGCTGCGTAGTTTTGTCCACCTGGTAAAAACCATCCGTCACCATAAACGATTCCACTTAGCACGCTTGGTTTCGTGGACGATACCTGAATTTTCGCCAACGTTTCATTATAATTTTTTTCAATCGCATCAAAAACCGAGTCAGCTTGTTCTTCTTTATTCACGAACAGCGCCATGTATTTGATCCACTCCGCCCGTCCAAGGGGATGCTTCTCCAGGTATTCCGCGTTCATCACCACACTTACACCCAACTCCTCCATCTTTTTATACTGACCATAATCACCCGTCATCGTATATCCCATCACCATCGATGGTTTTAACACAGCAAGTTTTTCCATATTCAAGCCTTTGTCGACACCGAGTTCTTCAACTTTTCCGGCATCGATAAGCTTGCGCATTTTTTCGGAGCTAATGTAGTCGGTGGTGGGGAAGCCCACGAGCTTTTCACTTTCATCGAGGTAGTCGAGCAAGGGAATGTGCGTGGTGGACGTACACACAATGGTCTTTATTGGTGTTCGAATAATTTTAGTTTTTGCATCATGCGTTGGGACAGCTTCACCTTCTGGCACAAGCATGTAGGTGTAGCCTGAACTGGCGCCTTGATAAGGATACGTCACTTCAACGAGCTTTATGTTTCCAACTTTCGACACTTTGAAACCTTCTGCATATTTCAGGGAGACGGCAGTGGTATCCTTTGATGATGATGAGGTGTTGCTGATCTTTGTTTCACAACTAAGCAGCACCAGTGAAATGATGAAGAGGCTAACCAGGGAACGCATAAGCAAATCAAAACAGAAAAATCAACAAACAAAAAAGTTTTATTGAAGATGGCTTGATGGCTGGAAGAATTGGTGTTAGAATCTTCCATAAATTTTAACTTGCATCATGGACAAGGACAAGCCAAAGGAAGAGCCGAAGAGCAACGAGCCCGTGTACTGGTACATGGAAAATGGCTTTATGGTTTTCACCGAAGCCTTCCATCTGAGAAGAGGATACTGCTGCAAGAACGGCTGTCGTCATTGTCCCTACGGTTTTAAGAAGAAATGAAGAAAAATATCTCGGTGAGCTGGAGCGGAGGGAAGGACTCTGCATTTGCGCTCTACAAGGTTTTACAGGATGCCAACTATCGAGTGGTGGAATTACATACGGTGTTCAATGCTGAAACGAGACGCGTTGGTATGCATGGCGTTCATGAAGAGCTGATCGACAAACAAGCACGTGCCCTTGGTTTTCCCCTCATGAAGTTATATTTAAACGCATCAGAGACACATGATGAGTACACGAACCTCATGACCGATTACTACAGAACCTGTCGCGAAAACGCAATTGATTCGGTGATGTTTGGCGACATCTTTCTCCAGGACTTGAAAGATTTCCGCGACAAGCTACTCGCTGACTCGGGCCTCGCAGGTGTTTACCCCTTGTGGCGAATGGAATCCCACGCATTGATTTTTGAATTTATCGATAAAGGGTTCAAGACCTTGATTTGTTCAGCGAACGCACACTTGCTTGACAGGGATGTAATGGGCGGAACAATAGATAAGAGGTTCATTGAATCACTTCCATCCGCAGTCGACCCCTGTGGTGAGAATGGAGAGTTTCACACATTCGTTTATGGTGGACCAATGTTTCGCGAGGTGATTGTGGTTAAGAAAGGCGATGTGATTAGTCGCGATTATACTTATAAATATTTGAATGAAGCAGGAGAAAGTGTCGAGGAAAAAACGCCTTTCTGGTTTCTCGACCTTAAGACTTTTTGATGGCGTTGTGATAGGCTTGCAAGAGTCGTTGCGCAGCTCCATAAGGTGAAATCGACTCATCTTTCACCGCACCTGAGAGCTGTTGCAAGGTTTGTTGCAGGTTCTCATGTCGCTGAAAATCTTGAAGAAGTAGCTGATGAAAATAGTCATTGAACCACTGAACGTTTTGTTCATGGCGTTGCCGTTCAAAAAATGCCGACTCGTTTGTCTTAGACTGGAATTTTTGGATGATTTTCCAAACCTCATCAATGCCTTGGTGAGTCAGCGCTGAGCTTGTTGTGACGATTGGTGTCCATCCTGATACTTTTGCCGGAAACAAATGCAAGGCGTGTTGATAATCGCTTTGTGCTCTCCGCGCATTTTGAATATTGTCTTCGTCAGCTTTCGTGATTACGATTGCATCGGCCATCTCCATAATTCCTTTCTTGATCCCCTGCAATTCATCGCCTGCACCTGCCAACATCAAGAGGAGGAAGAAATCAACCATGTTTCGAACATTAACTTCGGATTGCCCAACGCCAACGGTCTCAATGATGATGACGTCAAATCCGGCAGCTTCGCAAATAAGAATTGCTTCGCGGGTTTTCCCACCAGTCCCCCCTAGAACATTTCCCGAAGCGGTCGGGCGGATGTACACATTCGGATTTTTTGACAGGGATTGCATCCGTGTTTTATCACCCAGAATGCTGCCCTTCGTAAGTTGGCTTGAGGGATCAATCGTCAGGACGGCTACTTTTTTTCCTTCCTTGGTCAGCGTATTTCCAAATGCTTCAATAAATGTGCTCTTGCCCACACCCGGCACACCGGTGATACCAATACGAATTGAATTTCCGGCTCTATGGATTATCTGTTCAACCAATTGTCCTGCAATAATCTGATCGTTCGGCAGGTTACTTTCCACTAGCGTGATGGCTTTAGACAGGATGACTCGATCGCGCGAAGCGAGACCGTCCAGGTATTGTGCTATCGTGAGCCGCGAGTTATTCAACAAAGTATAGTGTCATTCGATCCTAAATTTCTAAATTTACTGGATACCTAACCTGTTATGAAAAAAATAATTCTGAAAGGGATATTTGTCACCATGTTCGTGTTCCTGACGATGTGGGGATTTTCCGGTCTTGGCGATCTTAAGGTGTTCAGTGCCTTTGATCCCATCTCGCAAGCGCTAGGCGAATTTGAATTGACCGATTGGGTATTCACCAAGTTTCGTGAACAACCGACACCGGATGACCGAATTGTGCTTGTAAACATCGGCCCATCGAGACGAGACGTTGCGCAGCAGGTAAGAACGATAAGTGAACACAAGCCAAAGGTGATTGGTATCGATAGTTTCTTCAATTGTGAAGGAGGATTTTACGACACTCTCAATTGCCCACAACTACTTGATACGCTTGGAAACCTGCTACTGAGCGATGCGATCCAGACCGCTGGTAACGTAGTTTTGGTGACCAGGTTGATGCAGACCGACTCATTGGCGCGTGCCGATGTTGGAAACGTGTTTGACACAGTAGAGTATTCTGATCCGATCTTCAGGGATTTTGCCATAAACGCCTATGCTAACCTGCCAACAGGAGATCGTGACGGCAACTATGTAGCTACCTACCAGGAGGACGTAAAAATTTGCCGTGACATTATTCCTCAACTTAACGTCAATGGTAAGAATGAGCTCGCCTTCTCTGTGCAGATGGCAATGATGTACGATTCAGTAAAAACGAAACGATTCCTTGCACGAAATAATTTCGAAGAAGTAATCAATTATAAAGGAAATCTAAATATTAGTGACGTTAGGGTTAAGGAATACCGTGATCAGATGAATTCGGTTTCGGAATTCAACGCGTTGTGCTACGCCATCGACTGGGATCAGTTTGTCAGAGGCGACTATGAGCCATCAATTTTTAAGAATAGCGTTGTCATCATTGGCTACCTCGGAGATTATTTTGGTGACCCTGCATGGGAAGACAAGTTCTTTACTCCGCTAAATTCTAAACCTGCGGGTCGTGCTAATCCCGACATGTTTGGTCCAGTAATACACGCAAATGTAGTGGCTATGATTTTGAACGAAGATTACATCGATGAAATCGGATTAGCTCTTCAGGTCGTGATTGCGGCAATCGCATGTTTTCTTAACGTGCTCCTTTTTTACTGGATTGATTCAAGGTTCCCCTTGTTGTATGATGCAATCTCTGTTATCATTCAGCTTGCGCAAATTATTTTTGTTTCGTTTCTGATCATTCAGGTGTTCCGTTATTTTGACCTGAAGCTTGATCTAACCATGACCATCGGTGCTTTGGCCTTAATCGGCCCTTGTTTTGATATTTACAAGGGCGTTGAAAATATTATTGTGAAAAGGCTTACTCCAGCACAACAACCTGTATTAACAACCCAAGACTAAGAATTTTCGTATTTTAGACTGTTTCTATCCCAATAACCCAATGAAAACGAGAAAGTTGACCCTAATTTTTGCCCTTTCCACCCTAGCATGCTCTGTTTTTGGTCAGGACTACACATTCAAAGTACTGGCGAACAAAGGCTCGAATGAGGTGAAATCAGGCGAAACCTGGCAACCTCTGAAAAC
>DASWTM010000124.1:0-88873 GCA_036402115.1 Chryseosolibacter sp. | reverse complement strand
GGATTTGGAAATCGATGTGATAATCCAAAAGGAAATAGCGACCGAAATGACGACTGACATCACCAGAAGAATGATCATGTTGCGTTTTGCATCATCGTAAAGTGCATCGGTTTCAATTTTAGCCTGGGCCAATGCAGCTTCATTCTTTTTCAGGATCTGGCTGAGCGAACCGATTGCACCAATAGCAGCCTGTCGTCCCTCTGTAGTCGACAATTTATAGGCTGCTGCGAAAGTAGAATCCGTATTTTTCAAACTTAATGACTTGATCTTATTATAAACTTTTTGATAGTCATTCCATTTCGTTGTAAAACCGTCCAGAATTTCCGCTCCCTTTTCATCAGACATGCTCTTTAACTGATCGATCCGGTTGACCATTTCCGTATTCCTGTCTTCGATGATCTTGATGTATTCCTGAATTTCCTCCAGATCATTGGTCATGACCAGTTCCTTTTCACGTTTGGTGATCAACTGAATATCCTCGGACGCTTTTGAGGCGAGCATGATGCGCTTGACGTTCAAGTCAACAATCGTATTGAGCCTGTCGTTGAGTACACCTGCATTGCTGCTGCCCAAATAAAAGATCGCTGCCGAAAGCGCCACCAAGACAACGAATGCTGTGATCAGGCGTGTTTTAATTGAAAGTTTCATTATAGCAAGAGTTTATTTTTAGTTTTTTGATTCTGAAAGTTGATTGAGGATTACCATGTCTTCGTTGCTGAAAACCATGTCGAGGTTGAGCATCATAATGAACTGATCGTTGAACCTGATCATGCCCTCGATGAACTCCGCTTTGTATTTCGAGCCGACCGATGGAGCCGGCTGGACAGTGTCGGGATTGATCTCCATAACTTCCTGAACTGCATCGACAATCGCCCCGATTGAGATCGGTTGTCCGTCAATCACAAGATTCATCACAATGATGCACGTGTTCACGGAATCAGGTACCGGCTGTAGTCCGAATTTCTTTCGAGTGTCGATCACGGGTAGAACATTACCGCGCAGGTTGATCACGCCACGCATGTATTCGGGAGATCGGGGAACGTTTGTAATCTTGGGGATCTCCAGTATCTCCAGGACTTTGTCAACACCTGCCGCGAAGATCTCATCGTTGAGTCGGAACGTCAGGTAGGATTGACTTTGCAGCGTTGAAGTTTCCATATTAATTGTTACGTACTGTTTCATTTTTTATAAGCTGGCGAATAAGTGTAGAAGTGTCTAGGACAAGCGCAACCGATCCATCGCCAAGAATGGTCGCACCACTAAACTCATCATGATCTTTATAGAGATCACCCAACGGCTTCATGACCGCCTGGTATTCCCCGATAATGCCATCTACCACAATGCCTACGGGGAATTGATCGTAGTTAACCTTGATGACCTGGGTAATCTTATTGCGTTGATGTGCGCAATGGAATGCAGCGTGCAGGTTGAAGACTGGCAGTAACTCACCATTGAACGCATGCTTCTGCGCAACGTCAGCCGACACACAAGCGGATTCAATTTCGTAACACGTCTGGATTGACGACAACGGCAGCAGATATTTCGCCTGGCCGATCTGGACTAGCATCCCATCCAAAATTGATAAGGTTAACGGAAGCTTTATGGTCATCACAGTGCCACTGCCAACTTCTGACTCAACGCTCACCTCACCATGGATGCTTTCAATATTTCGCTTCACAATGTCCATCCCAACACCCCTGCCAGACACATCCGAAATCCTTTCTGCCGTTGAAAAACCAGGAGCAAATATCAAATTGAGAATCTCTTTTTCGCTCAGTTCCGCATCTGCAGTAATCAATCCCTTTTCGATAGCCTTCTTTCGGATAGTACCGGCATCAATCCCTTTTCCATCATCACTGATCTGGATAAAGACATTCGTGCCGGAATGGTACGCTTTAAAGCGTATCGTACCTTTTTTATTCTTTCCGTTTGCAACGCGGGCGCTACCGGCTTCGATTCCATGATCGATCGCATTGCGGAGAATGTGAAGGATAGGGTCAGTTACTTTCTCGATAATCGACCGGTCCAACTCCGTTTCCGTTCCTTCAGCAACAAAATCGATCTCCTTGCCCAACTCTTTTGACAAGTCTCTCACCAGGCGCTGAAAACGTACCACCAACGACTCGATCGGTACGAGACAAATGTTAAACGCATTGTCCCGCAACCGCCTTGTTAGTTTTTCCATTGTCTCTGCTACGCCCGTAAGATCTGCAAGTCCATGTTGTTCAGTAAGGAGCGAAAGACGCGCCTGGGATGTCACCAGTTCACTCACCAGGTTCATTAATTCATCCAGCTTGTCCGATGATACACGGATCGTGCTTGTTTCTTTTCGATCTTTGTTTCCAGGACTCTCTTTGCTTTTTTGGCTATCCTTTTTCTCCGTTGGAGTGAAAGACAAGAACGAATCAAAGCCAATCGGTGCAAAGCCGGCCGAATAAACATCAACCTGCTTCAGGCGCTGGCTAAATTCAGCATTGCTGAAAAGATCTTGTTCGCTTAGACGCTTAATGACAATCTCACAACTATCCTCCACGAACAAAAACACCTCACGGATGTTGTCCATGGATTCGGCAGTTGCCAGAATAATTTCAAAAGCTGTATAACAAAGGTTTGACTCAATGGATTGGATCGGTGGCACTTCATTCAATGTCGGAAGCACCCAGGTTTGTCCAAGCTGAGCTAGGTCATCTATGAGGTACAACGGATTTGTTCCGTTGCTGAAGATTGATCGAGCCGGCTTGCAAAAAACATAATAGGTCGAAACCATAGCGGTTTTTGATGGGCCATAATTCGTTATTGGTTTCGGATCGGCCGTGAGTAACGCGTGTATCTTCGCCAGGAGTTCGGTATGACGACTTGCATTACCCTGATCAGCGACCTGCGGATCGCCAATGAGTTCCTTAATGTGATCCAATGATTCGAGTGTAACTTCAAGAATCTCCGGTGACGCAGCCATCGTGCCACTCCTGATTGCATCATAGATTGTTTCAAGATCATGCGTGAATGCGCTGAGGCTTTCAAACCCAAACATACTGGCAGAACCCTTGAGCGTATGCATCACCCGGAAGATCTCCTGAATTGCACTAAGGTTCGAAAGATCAGTTTCGAAGTTCAGCAGGGCGCGCTCGAGGTCCAGGAGTAATTCCTCTGCTTCTGTCCGGAATATGGATTGAAGTTTATCCATATTAACGGATAACTTTTTGAATTACACTTAGAAGTTTCTCCTGCACGAAAGGCTTTACAATCCATCCTGTCGCCCCCGCAGCTTTGGCTTCTTCTTTTTTTGCAGCCTGCGATTCGGTTGTCAGCAACAGAACCGGAACGGTGTTGTACTCCTCGTGAGCCCGCACTGCTTTAATCACACCAATACCGTCAAGGTTGGGCATATTCAAATCGGTTATTACCAGATGAATAGGAACTCCGTTCAAATGATTAACGGCTTCTGCGCCATCGGAGCCTTTCAGGACGTTGTAGCCTGCCCCACGAAGCGTCATTTCAACGAGCTCGCGAATGCTTTCAGAATCGTCAGCGATTAGAATTGTTTTCATATTGCAATTAGAGAGTGGATGTTATTAAAAAGGAAAAGCCACAACGCTTAAGCAAGCTTGTATCAGCTTCATTCAGCGCGAATACAACATTGATTGGGCTGTTCGTACTCTTCTTTGAGCTACACAGTGACCAAAGCATCTGCACGGACGATAAATCCAATTCCGAAGGATGATCGATCACGAGCCTCGAAACATTTCCATCCGCAACTTTTTTGAGAAGGGATAAAACTTCCTTGTGGTGTTTGATGGTGAGAGGTCCATTAATCACAGCCTGATCGCCCTCCATTTTAACTTTTGGTTTCATTAGAATAGATCAATTTCGGGTTGGCGGTTTGACTTGTGCAGCGGCTCGATTTCACCATCATGCAGTAGCGGTTTGTTGATGTAAGCCTGAAGCACACTTCGCTCACTCTCCATGGAGTAGATGGCACTGACACGCTCCACGTTGTTTTGCAAATCTGCATCCTTAGCTTCCTGTAAAGCTTTTTCCAACACCGTGAAGTTCGTGTTGATGAATCGCGAAGCTGACAATAACAGGTTTGAGTATTCGAAACTATAGTGTACGCTTCCTTTGCTTTCGTTCAACAACACGCGAAGGTTTGATTCGATTTCATTGACTGATGAGAGATACTCAAAGCAGGCAACTTGAAACTGAATATGATTCAGCCGTATCAGGCTCAACCCCGACACTTTCGCACCTGATGCGGACTGGCCTGACCACAGTGACTCAAGTACAAGTGTATGTATTGTCTTGATATGCTCCATCTTTTGCGTGAGGGTGTCGTAATATTGAAGCTCCTGCATGACGTATCCATAGGCCTTCAGTTCTGCTTCATCGGTGAGCGTGCCATTCAGCGACTTCAACAAATTGGTTACCCGCATAAAGTCTGGAAGCACAACCTCAAGCATCGCATCAATCAGATTGGATGTTTCCGTGACCAGGCGTTCTACTTCTTTCTCATTTACCATACCCATACACGGTTAAAAGAGGTCAACTGAAATTTTTTGAATGAAAAATGTAAACAGATTGGCACCCGCATGCTCAACTCTTGTGCAGGTCAGCAACGTATCCACTGTGCCACCATCAGATGTTCCAAGAGTTGCTTCCGTCCTTATCGAAATTTCTCTTTCCCCAGAAGAAATTGCATAGAAAGGTTTCCAAACACCAAGCTCCTCCCTGATAATGACAGGAAGCAACTCCTGGATTGCTGTACTGAGAATATAATTTTTATTGTGGCCTAAAATGTCTTGCGCAGCGCGGTTGCAGAATTGAACGGTCCCATGATGGTCGAACGTGATCACGCCATCAACACATCCTTCCAGGATTTGCGCGCTCTTCGTCTTTTCGTTCTCAACCTCCACCAACTTGCTCTCCAGGGTTCGCAACGTGCTTTCCTGAAGCCTGTGGATTTCGACAAGTTCGTCAGCTTGTTTCTTCGTCAGTGCTTCCAGCTTTGCTTTGCCGTCCGCATTTACTTTGTAATTAAAGAAGTGCGCACCAATACTTTCCGACACGCGCTCAAGCCAGGTCACTTGCGTGCCCGTCAGCGGCTGGAACAAAGCAATTTCAATTGCACCATAGAGTTCCCCTTTAAAAAGAAGCGGGAAAATCGCAACATCCGTTGCCGTTGCAGAACCAAGCCCCGATTGTATCACCAAATAGCCCTTTGGCACATTTGTCAACAGGACAGGACGCTTGTGGCTGCTCATTTCCCCAAGCTGTCCTTCTCCGTTGTTGACTTTTTTCTTTGTATGTCGATTATCGTAAAATCCAAAACATGCTACTTCATAAAAGTACTGATCATCCGGAGTGTCATTCCACTTATAGAGAACTCCAACTCCCGCATTTACGCTCTTACTGATCTGCCGGATGAGTGCATCATTCAGTTTGCTTTGATCAGACTCATCTTTTAACAAGCGTTCAATTTCGGTTACGTTGGAATGCACCGCCTCGTTCAAGGTCTCCTTCTCCACCACGCTACGAAAACGTTGCTGCACTGAGGCAAGCAGCGAGGCGATCGTGTCATCCAATCCTGCTACCGCTACATCAAAGTTGTTTTCCAACATTCCTCGCAATACTTCCTCGAGGTTATGCTGCGTCCCTACGTTCTTCTTTGACTTGTGAATGACGGATTTGAGCAGATCTCGCTTTTGTCGTTCGTGACGGATCGTCTCCCTTTTTCCAATCGACCTTAACGCTCTCGATAGTGGCGCTGCGGCAAACACTGTTGCGCATAGAAAAACGCTTATTGAAAGCCACATTTCGTAATCGGTGATGTATGTAATCCAATCCAATGAGAAAGGCAATGCCGAAGCGAAAAGAGTTATAGTCGCACCATCGTTCATTCTTACTGCCTCCAGGCCGTGGCTTAAATAGCAACGATGACTGGGCTGACGATGCAAAACCAAAATCAATAGGAAGACAATACCAATGCTCAGGCATACAACTGGGAAGTATGACCTGATCTTTGATATTGTGGAAATATTCATCATCGGCTTGCTCTGTTTGTTTAACAAAAGTAGCGGCCGTTGAAAAACTTCTCGTCAGCGGAAATTTGTATTTTGATTTAAGTAAGAATGCAAAAGGCATTCGGTAGAAATACGGAGTGGAGTGCAGGTAACCGGGGTGATCAGAAAATTCTTTATGACTTTAATCATGATTTTTATTCAACCACTAAAAAATTCCAGTATAAGCAAGGCGCCCATCCGCAATCTTTGCTGCTGAAGTGTAAGGATGCTCAGTTGCTTTCTGAACCGATAAGATGTGATATACAACCCATCCTTCACTTTTAAGTAAATCAGCAATGAGTGATCTGTGACAGCGCCACCATACGGCTTCGGAACACATAAAGGCTGTAGGGCCGCGCAAAGCCATCGCTTTTAATTGCATTACTCCTTGATGGAAGGAGTCGCTCTCCATATAATCCGCATAACCTCGAAAGGCAGGATGTCTCCATGCTACATTCTTTGAATCGGGTTTTGGTTTTCTTCTTCCTCCCAATTCTTCAATATGTGTATATTCAATATTTGCACCTTGCAAGAAATCAGACAACGCTTGCTTATTAAACTGAGGAAATTTGCGCGAGCCTGGATAGTGACGAACGTCTACAAGTCGCTGAATTTCGAATGCCATTAACATCTCAAGAAATTCTTCGACAGTGCGCGTGGAGTGTCCAATGGTCCAAATCTGTTTAATCATACGGTTCCACATTGGTTACTTGCGGTCAAGGTGCCTGAGCAGAATTTTAAAGACTGCGCCATTCTGACTTTCAGCCCAAATTACACCTCCATGATTCTCCACAATTTTTTTTGCCAGTGCAAGGCCGATGCCGGTGCCTTCATATGCGCTTGTGTGGTGCAGTCTCCTGAACAACTCGAAGATCTGCTCGGCATATGCTGTTTCAAAACCGATTCCATTGTCAGCTATTTCAATGAGCACATAGTCTTTGGACGGATCAAGGTTTCTGGTCGAAACCATTGCTTTGTCGATAACAGGTGATGACCGAACGGTGATCTCTGGCCACACGTCCTTCCTGGCGAATTTTAATGCATTGCTCAGCAAGTTGTAAAACAATTGATGCATTTGGGTCCGTTCGCCAAAAACTGTGGGCAGTGTTTCCACTTTGACCAGTGCTCCCTTTTGCTCGATCACAAGATCAAGTTCTTCCAGCGTTTCCATCACGATCGCATGAAGATTGACGGGTTCAAGTTCATCCGGAGTACGCGTCTGGTGGGAATACGCCAACAAGTCATCAATGATCAACTTCATTCGCGCGGCAGAGATTCCGATCTTGCGAAGATAGGCTCTCCCCGCCTCATCAAGTTGGTCCTGATTTCGTTCCGTCAACCGATTTGCAAAGAACGTTACCTTACGCAACGGTTCCTGTAAGTCATGGGATGCCGCATAGGTGAATTGCTCCAACTGTTTATTCTTCCGTTCAAGCTCTTCAGTTCGCTCACTTACTTTCTGTTGCAGCAAATTCGCGTTCTCCTCCACCTTCAGGCGCTGCTCGACCTGTTCGGTGACATCGACAGCCACATGGAGTACACCCACGATGGCTCCTCCTTCCAACACCGGTGTATAGGAAAGATTGATGTAATTCCGGACAGACACTTCATCCACAACAAAGTCAATTATAAGTTCGTGTCCTGTTGACGCAACGCCTGTCCTCATCACCTCCAGCATCATCTTGTACGCACCCTGATGCCGTACTTCTGGCAAAATGTCAAGCAAGTTTCTTCCCTCCACCCCCTGCATGTCGACTTTGTGAATCAAATGCAGCATGTGTTCGTTGATGCAATCAATCGTTGCGTCAATGCCGCGTATTAGCATCATCGCTGCGGGAGCATCGGCAATCATACTTCGAAAACGATTTTCGCTTTCAGCCAGCTTTTGACGATTCTCAAGGCCCTCCTTTCGGAGCAACGCTAACTCCGTAACATCTTCCACTGTGTGAATAATATAAAGAAGTGCACCGTGTTGATCCAGTACGGGCTTGTTGACCGGCTTCCAGACTTTGAATTCGAAACTGTTTTTGCTTCGGTCGAGCACGTCATACCGCTGATCAGCCATTGCCTGGGCCTGCTTTGTGCATACGACTTGCTGCAGGGATGCGCGAAGGTTTCGTGCACCAACCCCCTGCTCGTTTACCTCGCTGTCTGTAAAGACATCGAATACCGGTCGGCCGATAATCTCATCTCGGGTGGTGAAGGTTGCTTTGAGGTAATCGTCTGTAGCCGCGATGATGGTGAAATCTTCGGCAGGCAGCAATATGAGATGACTACCCGGTATGTTACTCAAAATCAATTCTGCCTCTACGCTGCGTTGCTTCAATTGCCCATGCTTTTTCTCGGAAATTCATTCCAAAAAATCAGTACCAATAGCAACTTCGAAGTGTCGGAACGCCACTCAACTCACCTGAGGTGGCGCAGCTTCCTCGCTATCGCCTATCCCCAGCGATTCGTGCGTCTTCAGCCGAATAGCTCGTGAAGAAGCAAGTGCAATCCCTAAAGCTGCCGCAAGCAACACTGCTGAGGACATGAAAGCCGTTGAAGCGCTGGTGAAAATATCCCCCGTGGCGTAAACAATCATGATTAGAATGACAGAGAACGGCATCGAGCAGGCCAACACATTCATGGCGAAATCCTGGTCAAACGTCTTTAATGTTGCGTCTGCTTTCCTCTCGAGTTGGCCAACGTATGCCATATGCGCATATGGCCAAAAACTGCAAGCACTTTGTGGAAAAACAACGATTAAGAGCATGGTTGGAATATCGCTTGTCGGAAAGAAGTACAAGACCGCACCGCTGAGGGCAAAAGCAATCGAAGATCTGAAAAATAAAAATGAGAATATCGTCTTTACCTGCCCCCAGTGCAGTTTCATCGATAAGCCGATAAATAGTAAAATCATCGGAGTCATGACAAGGCTCAGTCGATCTATGGTTAACGTAATCGGCTCTGGAAAGGCGGTGTAGGTAAGTCCGAACGAAAGCATCACGATGGCAACGATAATGACGATGTTCACCGGTTCGTTTACCATGGCTATTAACATTTGTTTCACATCGAGCTTGCCCTTGGAACTCTCCCGATGAACATCGAAATACCATTTCATCGCGATAGTGTACGAAATGACCAGAACAAATACTTTATTACCTACATCCGCGAGGGCTGCCATGGCAAGCGGCCCCTGGCCACTATACTCCATGATAAAAGGAAAGCATGACAAGCCTGGCGCCAGGGACGGAATCAACATCACGAGCGTCCGATACTGACTATCCTGAATTCCAAAGACATTTTGTAGTGGAAGCTTATTGATCAATAAATATACGAGCACATTAAATGCAAGTGACATGATCGGAATGACGATCAGGTCTGATGAAAAGTCGATCTGCAACAAGGCAATCAAAATGGTAGCCGGTAATGCCAGGCTTAGAATGAGGGTCTTGATTCCCTCGCGCTGCTCCTTACTGTGGATCTTTCGCTGAAACAAATAGCCAATCGCTATCAATAGTAATAATGAAATAGTTTTGGTAAACGCCCCACTCATAGAAATCGTTATATGGTTTTAGAAAGTGTACAACAGCGAATCAGGCTCATGCATGGCAACCTGAAACGCTGTGTTAACAGAAGGTCGTACTAACTCACAATCTCATACATCGATTTCATGAACAGTTTCATCTCATCCATCGTGCCGATGCTCACACGCGCAAACGGCTTTGAATTGATCTCATAGCCGCGAATGCCAACGCCTTTCTCCACCATTCTACCAAGCAAATCTTTGACAGGCATCTGAATCGGAAATAGAACGAAGTTTGTGTACGATGGAATCGGATTCATTCCGAGTTTCTTCAACTCTTCGGTCACATACTCGCGCCCTTCTTTGGTGTTCTTACGCGAGAGATCCTGGAACTCAACGTCTTTCAGGCTTGCCATTGCGCCTTCCAGCGAAGTCACCGATATTCCCATTTCCGTGCGCACGAGTTTCTGAATCATCTTGATTCGCTCGGGCTTTGCAACCATATAGCCTATACGCAATCCTGCCATACCGTGAATCTTTGAGAACGTGCGGCACACGATCACATCATAGCCTTCGCGGATCAATCCAGCTGCAGTCTGCGTCTCCGGTTTATCTAGAAGCTCCAGGTACGCCTCATCGATGAAGATGGGGACTTTGGAATTAACCTTTTTTGTAAACGCCTTAATCGATTCAATAGAGGTAAGTGTGCCAGTGGGGTTATTGGGATTGCAGATGTAAACAAGTTTAGTATCGGCATCGATGCTTTTTTCCATGGCATCGAGGTCGTGTGAATAGTCCGCTTTCAGTGGAATGTTCTTCCAGGTAGCACCAATTGCCTGTGCTGTTTTTACAAGTGATAAATAGGAAGGGTCAGCCGAGACAACGTTCCCTCCTTTCATACACAAGGCAAACGCAGTTTTCTCAAGGATATCAGTTGATCCGGCAGATAATAAAATCTGATCAGCAGTGACGCCTTCTTTCTCTGCGAGCATCTCGATCATCGTGCGCGAGCTGCTGTAAACGTACCGATTACCCTTAATAGCACTTTCCGCAATTGCAGCAATCGCTTTCTTGGAGGGGCCCCATGGATTTTCATTGGCGAGGAGCCTTGCCTTAATCGCATCGCGTTCCTGGATCACGTGGTAGTTTTCAACCAGCGAATTGTTGAATGCGGGCTTCATGCCGAACGCAGGACTAGCCATGACAGCGGGCCCGGCAATCATGGTGGTCATGATCCCGCCTGCGGTAAGGGCACTTTGTTTTAACCAAGATCTTCTGTTAAAAGTCGAATTCATAGTATAAGTTTCTTTTGGTGGATGAGTTCTATTTTAAAATGTTTCCGGACTACGATGCAGGTTTAGTAAACACCACTTGGGAGTAGCGCGAGAATGATATGCCATTATGACTTCCTTTCCACAACAATGGAATTGTTATTGAACGCGCAGGCTTTGCCGCTACAATGGTTGCGACATCGGTAACACCGAGATTCTCCCACGTTGTGCTGATGAGAACTTTTCCTTCCACATCGGAAATCGCCTCGATCGGCATTGTACCATTTCGCAACGAGAACGTCATTGGAACGCCTGCCACCGGAATGGAATCAATGCCCACCGCATGATCAAGTATCCCTGACTTATCCAATTCGTAAAGTGTAACGGAAAGTATAACGGGGTCGCTATACGTAGCCGCAGTGACCGTCTTCGATACGGATGGCACGGATGTGAGACCGCCACTCGCGAGGTAGCCACTCACTTCGTCAAATACCATTAGCACGGGGGCCGCACTTCGGTCTACGAAAGGATCTTCTTCTTCGCAGGAAATAAAGAGGCCAGGAAGCAAGAGCAGGCCGAGCGCAAGTAATTTTCGTTGCATGAATATCAGATTAAGAGTTTTCATAATGTCAGTTGTTTGAGTTTATTCGACCCACCATAGTTTTGATTTCGCATTATCTTCGGCACCATTCAATTCCACAGCTTTGGCATACTCAACGGCATTGAGAGACTGTTCCGTTGTTGGGTATGGAAGTCGGGTTGGAAGCACACCATCGTTCACGAAAATGGCGCGTGAGTCTTTCGGAGGAAGCACAGGTAAGCCAGTGCGTCTGTACTCGGTCCACGACTCGATCCCCTGGCCAAACAAGGCGATCCACTTTTGATCCATTACGGAAGCTTTTGATACAGGCCCAAGGTTGGAGATGTACCCTGACGGCACGGTCAACCCGTATTGAGCAAATGATGCCGTGATTCCGTTAGAGAAGAATGTTTGTGCATCGCCTGAGATATCACCATCGAGTGCTGCTTCCGCCAGAATGAATTGCACTTCCGCATAGGTCATCACAACACTCGGTGCAGTTGCTGCGAGGAAGAAGGTCCCAAGTTTACTTGCAGAATTCAGATAGGTTGTAGCAATGGCATCTGGCAAACCATTCGGAATTCCCGCGTACGTTGTTCCTGTGACCGGTTGAGCAAACACCGACAAACGCGTATCATTTAATGCTGTGAGCTTGTCAACCAGCGTCTTTCCAACATTCCAGTCGGTGCGCGCCCCAAACACCATCGTTTCATGCCACTCGTTGTTGCTTGGCCGTGTTGTGTAGTGCACAACCCTTGCGTTATCTGCATTGCTCGTAAAAATCGGATAGGTCGAAGGATTAGCGAGAATTTCCGCCATGATGGCCCTCGATTCCGTTGGCTTCTTCGCTGCCTGACGATTGGCAAGACGCAATCTCAACGAGTTAGCGAACTTCTTCCATTTTAACACATCACCCGCATAGAGAATGTCGGCCGATGCACTGATAGCCGGGCCACCCACTACTAGTTTCTCGTTCGCAGTTTTTAAATCGGCAAGCAGGCCCTGATAGATCGCTTCCTGTGAATCATAAGCAGGCGAATAAATAGGCGCACCATCCGTTCCTTTCAACGCCTGACTGTAAGGCGCAGCTCCCCACAGGTCGGTGATCATGGAGAACACCCAACTGCGAAGAACCAGTGCTACGCCTTCGTAATTTGTATGAGGCTTCGCTCCTTCTGGCGCAGCGATCAATGCAATGCGTTGAGCGTTCATCAGCGCATCGTTGTATAGGGACTTCCACGTATTGTTGTACATCGACAACTGGATCGTGTAGTCATCGCCTTCGTTTCCATAGATGTTCCGACCCAGGTACTGCATCCAGCACATCGGTCCATCGATGTTCAGACGTTCGTAACGGATATTACTCCCCCACATTCTATCCACCGCTCTTTCGATCGTTGTGGTTAACAGAAACGGAGGACTGATCGTAGTCGGATTGTTCGGACTTGTATTCTTCGTCTCAAAATCTTCGGTACATGCTGTGGAGATCAGCATACCAACCACCAGCAAGGACAACATCTTGACAGATATCTTTTTCATAATCAGGTGCAGTTAGGTTAGAAAGTCATGTTTACATTAAAGCCCATGCTCCGTGTGGTGGGAAGTTCTCCATAGCCGAAACCATACGAGTTACCACCCAGCCTGTCAAACTCGGGATCGATGTGCGGAATGTTCTTAAACAGAATCGCGAGATTTCTACCGACAGCCGACACCTTCACTGACTTGATGAAAATATTCTTCAGCAAGGATGGTGGTAGTGTGTAGCCAAGTGATACCTCGCGCAGCTTTACATAGCTCGCATCGAAAATGGAAGCCTCGTGACGTGTGCGTGCGTTGTTGAACGCGTACAGACTTTGAGCAGGCACAATGATATCGTTGGGAACGTATACCGGATCTTCGGTTGTACCGATGTTCATCGTGCCTTCACCGATAATGCCCTCTTCCCTTCCTACAGCGGTTTCTGCATACTGGCCTGTCCACCGGGCAATGCCAATTCCCTCGTTGTAAACGTCTCCTCCCATGCGCACATCAATGAGTGCAGATAAGGTGATCCCTTTGAAGCCGATCGTATTTAACATTCCGCCAGTCCAGTCGGGTTGAATGTTACCCAAGATCTTTGCTTTGGTTGCAACAACCGGGAGCCCATCTTTGTACAGAATGTTTCCATCCGGGGCGCGTTCAAACCCAATTCCAAACAGTGCTCCATACGGTTCGCCCACGGATGCAAGTGACGCCAAACTATTTCGTGCGGCTAGCTGGTACGTTGTGAGACCATCAGCCAACGCTACTACCTTGTTCTGATTTTTCGCGAAGTTGAAAGTGACATCCCACGTCAGTCCGTTAGCGAGTCGTACCGGTGTAACATTCAATACAACCTCGATACCCTTATTCGTGATCTCCCCTGCATTGAGGAGTCGCGTGTTGTAACCGCTGGCTTTGGAGATCTCAACTGCGAGGATCTGATCCTTTGTCGACTGATCGTAGTAGGTAAAGTCAACTCCTAAACGATTGCTGAAGAGCTTCGCCTCAAAACCCAACTCGATACCGGTGGTCATTTCCGGTTTCAGTGTGCTGTTGGCGATCTCGATATTTTCATAAAACTCAGGAACAGCGCCATTCCATGAAGAGGCCGACAAGTAGGTTTGCTTCAGCCGGTAAGGATCAGTGTCGTTTCCAACCTGTGCCCAGCTCGCGCGAACTTTGGCGAATGAAAGTTTCGTTCCCGACAAATCAATGAGCTGCGTGACGATTGCGCTTAGCCCAACCGATGGATAGAAATAAGACCAGTTCGTTTTGGGGAGCGTGCTTGACCAGTCATTCCTTGCGGTGAGGTCGAGATAGATCGCATCTTTGTAACCAAGCTGGGCCGACCCAAAAATACTTTGCGATTCCTTCTCTTCGATTGTGCTCGCTGCTGTGTTCGATGCCGGAATGGAGTTGGACAAATTATACACCCTGTCGACAACAAGTTGGTTTACTTGAGTAAAATTCCTTTTATAGTATGTCGTTCGAAGCAATGCGCCAGCCATCGCGTTTAATGAAAAAGCTGGCGTCACATTTTTGGAAAACGTCATCATGACATCTGTGTTGGTCTCCTGACCGCGCAATACTTCTTCTGAATACTGGCCGTAGACCTGAGTGCCATTGCGAACGCGTTCGTAATTGATAACGTTGATTCGCGTGTCTGTCCAAAGGTCCGTGCCTGAACGCAGCGTCACGTTAAGGGAGGGAACAATCTGATAATTGATGGCCACATTCCCGAGGATTCTGTCTTTCTCATTTGAGTACGGCAGGATATCCTGGACCATAAACGGATTGACGAAGAAAGTATGCTGCCAGTTGGGCGCATCGCCATCACCAGGCCGCTGAATATGTACACCACGGTAATCGTTATAGTGCTTAAGCTTCTCCCAATCCGTTTGCCTGTGCGACCAAATGAATTGCTGTCCATCCTGGTAGCTTCGATTGTCTGATCCGGCCTTCACGTACTCGGCAGAAATGGTAGCACTCAGCTTATCCGTGAAATCATAGATCGTATTTAGTTTAAGATTCTTCCGCCAGTAGTCATTGTTGTACATGATGCCATCTTGCTTCAAATCCCCTAGCGAAACTCTGAAGCTTCCGCGATCACCAGAGCCGCCTACGGCAATGTTGTTCGTGATGGTTGTTCCGGTTTCCCAATAGTCGTCCCAGTTGTCTGGCATCGGTACAAGTGGAGCCACGTCAGTACCTGTCCACCAATGGCGCACTAAACGGCCGTCCATCGGTGCGCCCCAACTTTCATCAGTACCGTCTGTGCCTGTGAGTGGGGCGCTTGTTCCATAGGCATCGCGGTACTGCTGTGCTTCAACTGGGTCGGTGATCCCTGCACTTCTTCCATTCGTATACCATGTACGATAACCGTTTCCTCCGGCATAGATGTTTTGAAAGTCCGGCTTGACTGCAGGGCGTTCGAACGAGACATTCGAATTCACTTCCACCATCAGACCCTTCGTACCTGAGCCGTTTTTCGTAGTGATGAGTATAACTCCGTTTTGTCCGCGCGATCCATAGAGAGCCGTGGCGCTTGGGCCTTTCAATACCGAGATCTCCGCAATATTATCGGGGCTCACTTCTGTGATTCCCCCTCCAAATTGCTTTCCCTGGTTTTGCGATTGCTCCATGGGTACTCCATCGATCACATACAACGGTTGATTGTTTCCACCTAATGATGACTGTCCGCGGATCTGCACGGACGATCCGCTACCCGGGCCTGAGTTCGGACTGATGCGCACACCAGCGATTTTCCCGGAGAGCGCATTAACCACATTGGGAGACCGTGCCTCAGCGAGTTGCTCACCTTTCACATCTTGCAACGCATAGCCAAGGGACTGTCTGCTCTTTTGAATCCCAAGCGCTGTCACAACAACTTCCGAGAGTTGTTTCGAGTCTTCATCAAGTGCAACGGTAAATTCGGTTTGCGCTCCGATGGGTACTTCGCGGGTTGTCATACCGATGAACGAGAAGATGAGTGTACCGTCTGCCGGAGACATGAGTCTGAACTTGCCTTCCGCATCCGTAGTGGTTCCGTTAGTGGTGCCTCGGAGGATTACATTCACTCCGGGTAGAGCCGATCCATTCGCGGAGTTCGTTACCGTTCCCGTGACCTCTCGATCTTGCGCAAAGGCAATAGCCGATAAGGCCAACGTTAACAACGTTAGTATAGATCTTTTCATAGAACTGGTTTAGGTTAAACTGTTAAATGAATTTTAGAATTAAATTCTGCTTTTGCTAATTCCACAGAATTATGTATCGAATGCAAACGTTTCAGTAGAATAATATTTCACAAGCGAACAATCGTTTGAAATCCCGGATGGAATCGGTTGATGAAGATTTTTAAAAAAAATTGAAAGATTTTTTCCTGCGAATGCTGGATTGTAAAAAATAACGCGTTGGCTACACGCACAAGCCCGACATTGCCATGCGAGTGAGTGGAAAGGGCAAAAAATTAGCGAACACTGCTCTTTGACCTAACACTTATCCATAACAAGAGGCTTGGATCAAAAAGACAATCGTCCATAAAACCATAGAACATGATGGCGCCATCGCGGTAAGTAGTTATAGAATTTTCATCGAAATAATTGCCTCCGTCAGTGTAGTCAAGCCTCATCGATAAATTGTCACGGTTAAGAATACCATGCTAAGCGCGGAAAATAAACTTGTCAGAAGAACGGTTACAACCTTTTTCCTTTGGTTGGCCAATACGCTTGTGACTTTTTCATTTTTTTATAAGGGATCCTGCCTCAATTTGCCCACCATCCTCCATCCACAAATCTTCATTCCGGCTTTCAGCAGAGTCGCCTTTGAAATTTCATTGGTAGCATTGCATCGCGCGGCTGGCACACGCCCGACTTTGTAAATTTTCCTTTTTAATTCCTGCACGAAGAAAGTCCCAAATCCCTTTCCTTGATTCCTTTCACTCACGCTGTAATACATATCCGCGTAGGGGAAATTGTAGTTCAGCATAAAGCCACCCTCTCCGATTTCTACATTGTCATTTACCAGCACATATTGACAGTCATCCGGATTTGATTGCTCCCGTGGCGATAACCATGTGCCAGGCATCTCCCAATGAGTTTCATTGCTGTCTTCAAAAAGAATGGCTTCCGTCTCCCGGTTCTCAGCAAACACCTCAAACATGGGATAGAGGAATCTGTCGTTGGTCTGGCATTCAATCCACGATGCTCGTGAAAATTCCACGAACGTGGCAAAGAACGATTCGGCCAGGTAGCGGTACTCAGGAATCAAATAGAACTCGACTATTGAATCACGCTCATTACGTTTCACTTTGCCCCACACAGAACCGTACCCTACAACGGACTCATTGGAAGTGAACGCATAAGTATCTGCCCAACCATACCGATGACACTTATCAAAAATAAACTGAATATTGCTCTCCTTGAGAAACGCTTCTCGCAGGTGTGCAATGGTGGAATGCGGAATTTTGGAAACTTTTAGTGAAGTGGTCATTGCGACAGATAGCTGAAGTTATACATTTTCACTTACATTGAATGTAGTTGAAACATAAGCGAACATTGCTGCGATGCCATGTTGACGATACAGCGGCTCCTGCAAGCTTTGAAAGTTGATGAGTTGCACAAACTGTAAGGTCACAGAACAACCTTGTTGAATATTCAGGCAACGATGGGGCGTACTCGATGGAATCCACAACCCGCTTTTCGGCCAGTAAGGTCGCTTCAGTTACACGGAGATCTCCGATAACCGAGGGAATCGAATTCTTATGTTTTGAGAGATGAATCCGGGAAAACCACGACTGAAAATAAAGCCGGTGAGGATTTTTAAATCTTAAACGTCATATCCCGGCAGTTGCCTTTATAATTTCTGTATCTTTTGAAAAAATCAGGCTATGGTGATGATCATTGATGACGACAAAGACGATTGCGATATTTTCCGTGACGCTGCTAGTGAAGTCACTGACTGTAAATGCCACTGTGTGCATGATTCTCGTATAGCCCTAACCTTATTGGACAAGTCTCCAACGCTGCCGAACTGCATTTTCCTCGATATCAATATGCCGGTCCTGGATGGGTTTGGGGTTCTTACGCGCATCAAAAACAACCCGCGTTTGGCCAATATCCCGGTCGTAATGTACTCGACCACGCCTAATCCAAAGGAAGCCGAAAGATCACTTGAACTTGGTGCTAGTCGATTTGTTCGAAAAACTGCAGACTTCTCCAAACTTGTTCAGCTCTTAAGAGAGGTAAAAGCTGACCTCGTTGATCCTCAATAGATCAAGGTACCTAGAATTACGTTTGATCAGATTCTTATCAAAGTGAAAGTGGCCGCACTCCAGCCGACCAATACAAAATTGCTTTTTGCTTCTGATAGTCGGCAAGCACTTTGATATACTTCGATTGGGCATTGAACAATTTCTCCTGCTGAACATTGATCTTAAACAGGTCGCTCTCGCCATTCTCAAGATTCAAAAGTTCTGCATTCATGAGTCGATAATAGTGATCAACCATGTCTCGTTGCTGTTGAAGGACAATGCCATAGTTGGCCAGCTGCGTGTAGGCCACGTTGATGTCATTGACTATCTGGCGGGCAGCCAGATCACGGTCGAAGCGCGTTGTGCTTAGCTTAAGACGCGCCTGGGCAACCTTCGCTCTCTCCTTCCGCAAGAACAACGGGAAAGAGAAATCTACTCCAAGTTTGTAATTATCGTTCCACACAAAGTTGTTGTTGAACCCTTCCGGATAAATCGGTTGGTTCAGCATGTAGTACGAGACATCCAGTTTAGGTTTCAGAAATTCGGATGCAAGTCTTCGATCCAGTTCAAGCTGTTGGATCTTCAAATTCACCTTACGAAGCTCGGGATGATTAGCCTTCGCCTGATTGACAAGCTCTTCCAGTGTCGAACCTTCGAGCAAAACGACATCCTGATCAGCGACTGGAGCAAACTCCGGAGAAAGGTCAAGTGGATTCATCAAACTGTCCCACAAGTACACGGAGAGTCGTTGTGTTGTATTGCGCCAATCAACATAAGCCTCCTGCCTCGCAACCTGGCGTTCTAGAAATGTGATTTTCGATTGGACTGTATCCACGGCAGCAACTTCTCCCCCTTCGAAACTCAACTTCGTTCTGCGGAATATTTCCTGCGCAACGGTGACGGTATTGCTTGCAAGCCGGTAATTGTAGTAACTGTAATACCATTGCCAATACTCCTTAGCGGCATCCAGCAAGAGTTTGTTTATTGTCTTTATCTGTTCGGCTTCCATCATGTCGCGGAACAACTCGGATTGCCGAAGTGCCGTTCTGCGTTCATCTGTGATCAGTCCACGACCCAATGGAATCGATAATCCCGCATACAGTTGACGATAATCGTATTCAGCAGAAATATAATTCTCTGGATTCAAATTCTGTCCCTTGTTTCGCTCTACACCAACAGTAGGCGTAACAGGAGATCGCGTTGGTAGTTTTACGGAACCATCAAAAAGCCTATAGTATTCTGTTTCATTATAATGCTTGAGTAGAAATTGCGTTTCGAGTTTGGGATCGAAATTTCCGCGCGCGAGTCGGATTTCCTGACGTCCAACTTCCGAGAGCAGTGCAGCCTGTTTTGCAACCGGATGATTTTTGAGAATGAGCTCGTAGAAGTTTCCCAGCGTAAATGGCCTGGCCGTGTCGGGCAGAACGAAGACGGAGTCACTGAGCGATTGCGCGTGTACCGCGGTTGCTAACAGCAATGCCACAATAAAAACTACACCACTTCTCATACTCATTTGTTCTGTTTTGAGTCCGACTGCTTTTTGCTCACGTCCGCTTCTGCCTTCATATTCCCTTCCTGAAAAGGAGCCTCGTACAAGCTGGGCGGGAAGCCATTCAACTGACGCCAGATTTCATACCACACCGGTACATCATCGAGCATTACCCATCCCCGGGTACCTGAGCCAACGCGCAGTTGCTGCGGCCACGGCTCATCCGATTGGTCTGGCGAAATCAAAATCCTGAATTCACCGGGCTGCGAGCTTACGTAATCGATCACCTCAACTGTTCCCCCAAAAGATCCCACAGAAACACTTGGCCAACCCGAAAACTGCAATGCTGGCCATCCGTCAAATTCGATCCTCACCTTTCTTCCCTTGCTGATTAATGGAACATCCATCGCTTTTACATACATTTCAACAGCAAGGTCGTTCGACTCGGGCATTACGGTACAAACGGCATCGCCTTCTTTGATGGTTTCTCCGATACCAGCTTTCATGGCGCGAACAACGTATCCAGCTTGCGGTGCGAGGATCTTATACTGGCCACTGCGGATCTGCATGTTGGTGTATTCATTTTCAAGCTTGGCAATTTCACCTTGCGCTTCAAAAATCTCAGCCTGAGTTGTATTCAAATCGGATTCTGACTTGCTGATCTTTTCGCGGTACTCTGCATCAAGCCGATCGATTTCCACTTGCGCGTTCTGATAATCGGCAGAACTTCCCTGGTATTTGTATTCGATCTCCTGGAACTTTGTCAACGGAATGTTACCAGCCTCAAAGAGTCGCTTGTTTCGTTCATACTGATTTTTTGCGTTTTCAAATTTCACACGTTCCGCTTCAACCTTCGCCCGGGTCTGCTCGATCTTGCGGTTCCTCCCCTCACGCAACGCTGTGATCTGACGCTTTAATGCCTCTGACTTATCCGTCTTCGAAACCAGACTTTGCTTTTTTGCTGTGAGCTGTTCCTGCAAACGAATAAGCAACTTCGGATCGAAATATTTTTCCTTCACCTCGCGGATGGAAACGATCGTATCACCTGCGTTCACAAACTGACCTTCACGCACATGCCACTTCTCGATCTGACCCGCGATCACTGCCTGAACCGTTTGTGGCCGATGAGCCGGATTGATTGCAGTTACTTTACCCGCACCGCGAATGTTCTGTTGCCACGGAAGGAACAGGAATAACAACAGCACGAGACCCAATACCATTAACCACCGCGCAAGCATGATCCCTGCTGATGGCGTTTTCAACGCGCGCAAGGAATACAGGTTGTCGCCCTTGATCTCCTTGTCGATAGAATCGTTCGATAGCTTCAGCATATACTAGTCGATGTAATTGTTGATTGTTCCATTTTTCAGCAAGTCATTAAAATGTCCTTGCTCCGATATTTTTCCATCGCTCAGGATAACTACTCGCTCACAGGCAGCCATGATGAGCGGGTCATTTGACACGGCTACGAGCGTCCATGCTTTTCGTTCATCGATAAGCGACTGCAATAGTTCGAGTTTCTCCTGGCGTTTCAAGCCGGCAAAGAAATCGTTCAGGATAATCAGCGCAGGCTTCTTGGCGATGCAACGCGCCAGAATAAGCTTGTGGATAAATGAACTCGAGAATCCTTTACCGCCACTGACGAGGTGTGTGTTTATTCCTTCCGGCAAGCGATCGATTTCATCCTGCAACTTAACATCACGGATCGCCTTCACGGCATCCTCCACCGTTCGGGTCGGACTACCAAGTGTAATATTTTCAAGGATCGTTCCATCGAAGATATCCTCCGGTGAAATGTTCTTCGCAATACTGTCGCGAAGGTGACGGATATCAAGATCTCGTAGGGAATAGTTATTAATCTTTACTATGCCTTCATAGTCCGAATGAATTCCTGCAATGACGTTTGTCAATGTCGTCTTCCCGGAATTACCGGGGCCGGCAATACAAACGCGTTCTCCCGGACGCACTTCAAGATTCACATCCCGGATGGCATGCGTTGTCTTTCCCGGATATTTATAGCTTAAACCTTTCACGGAAATCGAGTATCCTGAATTGGATGATCTCGGGAAATCCAGACCACCTACTTTTTCCAGTGGCAGATCCGTTATCTGTGCGATCTTGTCAACAGCGGTGAGAAGGTCATAGACAACATCCATGTAGGTGATGATCTTTTCCGTTGCGTTTAGTAAGAGGATAATGATCACCTCCGCGGCTACAAACTGTCCCAACGTGATTTCGCGGTTGACAACCAGGATCGTACCCATGATCAGCAACGTTGCCGTCACAGCAGTCTTGAACAGAATGATAAACGAAAATTGAGTAAGCAATACGCGGAAATGAGCCTTGCGGTATTTGAGGTAGTTATTTACCGTGTTGTCCGCTTTCTTAACTGGAAGGTCAGTGGTGCCTGCCAGTTTGAACGACTTCAACGCACGCGCCAGCTCTTCCAACCATTGGGCTACCTGATATTTATATTTTGACTCGTTGATGGAAGACCTCAAGCCTGCCGGCCCTGTAAGCCAGAAAATCAGGAAGAGAATCAGCAGCAGCACCAGGCTGAAGAATACGAAGAACGGGTGATACAGTGAAAGCAGTATCAATCCGAAGAGAATCTGGATGAGGGATGAAACTAAATCAATCAACAACTTAGGCAAACCTTTCTGGAGAGTGATCACATCGAAGAATCGATTAACCAGCTCGGGCGCGTAATCTTTGAGAATTGATTCAATCCGGATTCGCGGGATACGAAACGCAAACTCAAGTGCCGCCTTAGTGAAGACCCTTCGTTGTAAATATTCAACGATCGTGATCTGCATGATCTGTAACAAGCCTGTGAAAAGTATTCCAAGGATGATTGCGCCAATCAGGATATAAATGGAACTGAAGAATACGCCACCGGAGATTAATTGCACCGTGTTCTGGATTCCTACGGGCAGAATTAGACTTGTCAATCCAATCAGCACTGAATAAAATAGGACATAAAGAATGTCTTTCTTCTCAGTTGATAACAGGCGGAAGAATCGTGTTACCGGATTCAACGGCTCGGGTGCAGCATCGCCCTCGTAGGAATACTCACTTACCAGACTTTTATATGGGTAGATAATGAAGGTCAGAATCTTCCCATCTTCATCTTTGTAGAGAGAATCAAGATTAATTGAACCAAAATCTGTTTTTCCAACGCCATCGATGACAATCGCATGCAACGCTTTCTTCTCCTCATAAATGAGAACTGGTCGAAGAGCATCATTTTCGCGCAGGAAAACCAGCGCAAGACCCTTCGATTGTTTTATGAATTCCGGCAAGGCGTTTTGCTCGATGCGTTGTTCAAGAAAGAGCATTCTGATCTTGCTACCTGCATCGATGAGATCGGCCTTGAACTCCATAAAATCGTCCAGGTCATATCCGCGGTTGTTGATCTCAACAAACCGCAATGCCGAGGGATCAAACTCATGCTTAAGAATGAGGGCCGCTTCACGAAGAATGCCGATGATGGAGTAATTATTCATTTGTTTCTTGCGCTAATGGTGTTGATGACAATGCCCTGGAGAAAATCAACCAGCTCGGAATGCTTTCGTTTCGAATCTTTTTTGATATCGGTGAGTGAAGGCAGATGCATCGCGTAATAGACCTGATGATTGGCACTGAGCATAATCGTACTGGCCAGCGAATGAGGAAACATGTATTTAGGATTTATCTCCTTGATTAATGCAGCCACCTTTTTACAAACGCCCTTATAGGGAAGAAACAATCCTTCTTTATTGTCGCTGTCGACATTGCGCGTCAAATAAGTTTTTTCAAATTCCGAATTGACGATACGCTGGAGCTTCTGCTCATCCATGAATGGAATGTCCGGATCAAATGCCTTCTCCTCGACTAGCAATTGGATGCAATTGCGCAATCGTTCCGCAGCGCTCTTAACATTTTGGTTTCTGAATTCGATCCGGTAATCGAGCCAGGTCCAGTACCAATCAATCAAGTACAGGAGCAATCGGTGCTTGTTCTCGAAATACCTGTAGATGGAAGCCTCAGGCGAGCCGATTTCCGCGCCAAGCTTCCGGAAGGTGAACTCATCAAATCCCAGCCGGTCCACCATGTCCACGCTGTGCTCGATAATCTTCTGCCCCAGCTCCGAAGATTGCGGATCGCGCAAAAACAGGTTCGAATTCAGTTTAAAAGCCAGAATAGGCATAGTATCAAAAATGATAGTAATGCTATCATAAACGCTTACAATGCTATAATGGTTTACATTATGGGAAATTTTTTATCAGAAGGCCAATGACGTTCTGGTAAAAGGCCCGAAATTGGAAAGACCTGTTAACCAAGTAGGTAGACCAGCTAGGTGCTGCACATTTAGCGTCACTGCCCGTACTTTAAAAGAATCTTTGGTCGGGTCATATGTGGGCAGAATACAAACGAGTCGCGCTCAGTCTTAAATTTGGCAGCATCCGTGCCCCATAAATCCGTAAGGCATTCGAAAAAGGTTACAAGGCGTGGTTCAAAAGCTAGTGTTGATGGAAATAAAAAAGATGACATCTATATTGATGCCATCTTCTTACGACTATAGTCAAGGGCATGGGATCTTCTAGTCCGTCCTCCCCATCGCTGCGAACAGCTGGATTCTCGTTGTGAGATAATCATAGATAGCTTCAAGGTAGTTCGACTGGGCCTGTGTCAGTGCCAACTCGCTGTCGGTCAACTCGAGCCTTGAGGCCACTCCATTCTTATATCGGAATTGTACAATATCGAAGGTCAGCTTAGCGGTCTCGTTCACGCCTTTTGCTACCGCGATGCGCTCGAGCGTTTCGTTGTACCGTGAGACAAGTTGATGCACTTCGGTACGCAAGAGCTTCCGCTCATTTTGCAACAACAGCGAGGTCTGTTGCTGTTGAAGCTGGGCCTGTTGTATTCGCGATGTGATCGCGAAGCCGGTGAATAATGGCATGGTCAAACGCAGGCCTACGTACGAAGTGGCAGGCAGGCTGATGTCTCCATAGCTAAAATTGCTCGTTTGCGATTGCAGCAAGTACTGCCCTGTCAGCGAAAGCACGGGAAGGCGCTGCGCGGAGATCTGACGTGACTGCTGAACGTCTAATGATTCCTGCAGCACAAAGCGTTGCATGCGTGGATTATTTTGAAGAGCGATGTCGAACACTTCGGATTCGGTTGGCCGACTCTTTGGGATCGGAATGATGAGCGAATCGCCCGGCACCACATCCTGCTGAGACTCGTTTCCGAGAAACGCTGCCAGTCGCATTTTAGCGGTTTGAAGCTCATTGGCAAGGCGATGCTGATCAGGCTCTAAATTTTTCACGGAAGTGTAAGCGCGGAGCGTATCGATGCGAAGAGCTTTCCCCTGCGCGAGCAACACGCGTGAATCTTGTAAGACTTTCGTATTACGCTCAAGATTCTGTTGCTTGAGTTTAATGCGCTCGTTCAAAATCAGCAGTTGCAAATAGGTTTGCTTCACCTGCGAAACAATCTCGACCTGTTTTTGGCGGAGGGCGATAGCGTTCTGTTCCTGCTGTAAAGTCGCGTACTTGATCGCAGGAAATGCCTGCGGATTCCAAAGTGCCTGATCGAGCACAACACCAATGTTGAGTTGATCGCTGCCACCGAATCTCCCATAGGAGATCTGATCACCACCGGTTTGTTCTCCAAATCCAAAAAACACAGGGCGTTGAAAATAGTGATTAGCTGTGGCTACGAGACCAACCTGGGGCAAGTACGCGCTGCGTGCGATGGTTGATTGCTCGCGTGCCTTCGTCACCTCATGCTCCATCGCTTTGATTTCCGGATTATTTGTCAATGCGAGTGACACTGCCTGCTCGAGGGTCAACGCCTGCCCAAAAGCTGAGTAGCTTAGCGCGGACAACAAGAGCGCGTATAAAAATATGAGTAATAGAATTTTTTTCATTTTCAATTGCTTAAACTAATTCTGGTGTGATCGGTTGAGTTGTAAGAGGCTCATTCGCAGATGGCGGTGTGTGCTTGCGGTAAGGCAGTGAGAAATAAGAGTACACCGCAGGAATTACAAACAGCGTAAGGATACCTGCGAACACCAACCCTCCTACTACTGCAATTCCTAACGAACTCCGGCTGCCTGATGAATTACCCAATGACAATGCGATGGGAATTGTTCCGAAGATCATAGCAAGGGTTGTCATCAGGATGGGACGAAAACGAGACGAAGCTGCCGCGATTACGGCATCGCGAACGCTATAGCCTTTCTCTTTATACTGATTGGCGAATTCAACAATGAGGATACCGTTCTTCGTAATCAAACCGATTAACATGATGATCCCAATCTGGCTGAAGATGTTGATCGACTGGCCTGTGAGCCAAAGGGTGATCAGCGCACCTGTTACCGCCATCGGAACGGTAAGAAGAATAATAAACGGATCGATGAGGCTTTCGAACTGTGCCGCGAGCACCAGGTAAATCAGCACGATGGCAAAGATGAACGCGAATATCAAGCTCTCGCTACTCTCCGCGAAATCACGGCTTTGTCCTGCAAGTGCTGTTCGGAAATCTTTCGGAAGAACTTTTGCAGCGATCTGATCCATCTCATCGATAGCTTCCCCAAGACTTACACCTTGTGCCGGTGTTGCCGAGATGGTTGCACTATACGACTGGTTGTATCGATAGATTGCCGGAGGACTTACCGTCTCGCGCAAACTCACAAGGTTATCAAGGGAAATCATTTCTCCGTCCGGACCTTTCAGGAACACAGACTTCAGGTCAGACGGGGCAGAGCGATCGGTGCGATCAAGCTGTCCGATCACCTCATATTGTCTGTCGTTAAAGATGAAATATCCATAACGTCTTCCAGTCAGGGCAAGTTGAAGTGTCCTTCCAATCGCCTCAGCGGATATTCCACTTTGCGCAGCTTTTTGTCTGTCGATGCTAATGCCGATCTCGGGTCTGTTGACTTTAAAATCAGGATCTGCAAACGTCAACTTAGGGTTTGCACCGACTTCCTTCATCATCTTAGGCAACGTTTCAGCAAGCGACTTCAGATCGGGTGATTGGATCACATACTGGAGCGGTTGTCCTTCCGAGTTACCAATTGTTGGAAACTGAATCGGTATACAAATGACATTTCTGAATTTTGATGTAGCCGCTGCGATCTTGTTAAATATCTGTTGTTGCGTCAATCCACTCTTGCGGTCTTTCGGTTCAACGAGAAATATCCATTGAAATGCCGAGTTTACGGGCAACACAAGCGTTCCAAGTCCCGCAGACACAGCTGCATAGGTGCGGTCGCCATCGAGATCAGGAATGGAATCACTGATATATTGGTTGATCTCCTTCATCGTTGCCTCCATGTTTTCGAACGATGTACCTTCAGGTGCAATGACTGCAATGCCTATCTGTGAGCGGTCTTCGAGTGGTGCAAGTTCGGAAGGAAGGCTTGTGGCCAGAACCCATGCCAGCGCAAGCGAGATGCCCAGGATCACAAAGCTTGCCCATCGTGCCCGAAAGAAAAATTGTAGTGCACGATCATAGCCTTTGTTAAGTGACTGGAACCATGGCTCTGTCTTTTTGTAGAACCATCCTTGCGTAGCGTTTGCCTTCAGCAGATAAGCGCTCATCATCGGTGACAATGTCAACGCGACAAAGGCGGAGATGAGAACGGAGCCCGCAACCACTATGGCGAACTCTTTGAAGAGCTGACCGGTAATTCCACCCAGGAACAGGATTGGCAGAAACACAGCCGCCAGCGTAACCGTTGTGGAAATTACCGCGAAGTAGATCTCGTCAGCGCCTTTTCGTGCGGCTTCAATGGGAGGCATTCCATTTTCAATTTTATGGAAGATGTTCTCCAACACTACAATAGCATCATCTACTACAAGTCCGATGGCGAGGACCAGTCCGAGAAGGGTTAGCACATTGATCGAAAAGTCGGCTATGTACATGATGAAGAAAGCTGAGATGATCGACACCGGGATAGCAACCAACGGTATGACTGTACTACGCCAATCCCGGAGAAAGGCAAAGATGATGATGGCGACCAGCGCGAAAGCGAGCATCAACGTTTCCTCCACTTCCGACAACGAATTCCTTACGGGAACTGTAAAATCCTTTCCCAGGTGGATGATGTAATCCTTCGGAGCGGTTGCCACAATCTCTTCGTAGCGTTTTTTAAATTCGTCCACAATTTCGAGAGAATTAGCACCGCGCTGAGGCTGAACCGCAGTTCCTACTCCGTAACGTGCAGTCTGCCCCTCTCCGATGATCATGGCGGTTCGTTCATTTTGGGATGACATCACAGCAGTACCCACGTCACTGAACCGGATAATGGCTCCGTCCTTCTCGGATATGATCATGTTGTTGAAGTCATCTTCAGTAACGAGCCGTCCTTCCGTGCGCAATGAGATCTCGGTGTTCGCCCCTTCGATTCTTCCGCTAGGCAAGTCCACATTCTCACGCTGAAGAGCAGCCTGGACATCTTCCGGTGTCAGGTTGTAGGATGCAAGTTTAACGGGATCCATCCGCAGCCTCATCGCACGCTTGCGTCCGGCATAGGTGTCGACCAGCCTCACACCGGGGATGGACTGAAGTCTTTCTTTGATATTGATGTTCACGAAGTCTGTGACATCTTCGAGGCTTCGCGTTTCGCTTTGCACCGTAAGGAAGACAAGAAAATCCTGAGGTCCCATCTTTTCAACGATGGTGGGTTCGATGTCGGCAGGAAGTTGTTGCCGTGATTTGGAAACTTTGTCGCGAACATCGTTGGCCGCAGCTTCGAGGTCGGCATCGAGGTTAAATTCAATTTTGATGATACTCACCTGCTCGCGCGAGATCGAGGTCAATGCGCGGATACCATTGGCTTCGGCTACCGATTCCTCGAGTGGCTTTGTAACCTGAGAAGCGATGATGTCAGCGCTGGCACCGGGATAAACAGTAGTAACAGTAACAATTGGTGAATCGGTAATCGGATACTCTCGTGTTCCCAGGAAGAAATATCCTACGATACCAAAGAGAATGAGGAGTACTGACATCACGCCCGCCAGAACAGGACGTGAAATACTAACTTGAGATATTGCGCTCATTAGTGTGTTTGTAAAATGATGATGTGATGTACGTTATTTAATAGAGACAACCTGAACAGGCGAACCGGTACCAATACGAAGGAGATTGCTTGTGGCAACGGTGTCTCCCACCTGAAGTCCGCTTCGGACCTCCACCGTCTTAACTTTTCGAACGCCAATCTCAACAGGTTTCAACTCTGCTTTTCCATCCCGTACCACAAGCACGCTGTATCCTTCCGGGGAAGGAATCAGGGCATGCGATGGGAGAAGAATTGCGTCACCCGCTGTGTTAACATTGAGACGAACTCTTGCGCTTTGACCCGGAAGAAGAGTTCGGTGCGGATTTTGTGCCGTGGCGCGCATCTTGAGATTTCGAGTTTGCTCATTGAGTCCAGGTGCTTTGGCATGAACGATGGCCGTATAAATTTTGTCATCGGATGCAATCTTGAAACTGTGTTTGCTGCCTTGCGAAATCCGGTGTGCGTATTTTTCCGGGACTGAGAATTCAAGTTTGACAATGCTATTGTCTTCGATGTCTGTAAGAATCGTATTTGTCGACACGATTGCACCGCGGTGGGTGTTGATCATACCGATCTGGCCGTTGAAGGGTGCAGTGATTCTTGTTTTGCTGATGGTCACGAGCAGCTCATCGATTTGCGCTTGAAGCACTTTCAAGTTTGTGAACGCTTCATCATAATCCTGCTGCACAATCGCATCTTTCTCAATCAACCCTTTTAGTCTGGCTTCATTCAACGATGCAAGCTTCTCCTGTTGTCTGAGACGTTGAAGTTGTGCCTGCAGGTCAGCATCGTCTAATTGAAAAAGCAAGTCACCCTGGTGAACCTGCGACCCTTCTTTCACGCGCACATCGGTGACTTTACGTGTCAGTTCGCTGGCAATTTCGACATGCTGATTGGCAACGATATTACCAGTGACTTCCAGTTGCTCTTCGAGGTTTTCAGCTTTCATAACCACTGCATCCACGGGAGTGGCGGGTGCGACAGCTAGTGTATGTGTGGGTTCTTTGTCTTTCGCCTGAATGTAGCACCCCTGGACGATGATGGCCAGAATGAAAAGAGAAAGTGAGGTTCCCACTTTGGAATAACGGGACAATAGTGCGGATAATTTTTTCATTGTTATTGATTTGTTTCGGTTGTTAAACTAGTTGACGTTGTAACGTTGGGCTGCTGCACGGATCAATGTTGCAACATTTATATCGAATGATTCAAATATTTATATATTTAAATTCTTCGATGTATTTGATTACAAAAAAAGGTTTTCAATCGTTCCGTAAATCGTTCAAAAATTTCATGTATTGAGATAACACCTTGGAATTGAGTGTGTAAGAAATGTTCCGGCCTGTCTTTTCAGCGTCAACAAGGCCTGCTTCCGTGAGTATCTTGATATGGTGTGAGACCGAAGGCTGCGAAAGGTCTACAATGTCGTGAATGTCTGAACATTGGGCACATCCTCCCTGCTTTGTAATATGGTCAAGGATCGCAAGTCGGTGCTTATCGCTCAGTGCTTTTGATATTTTCTCTATCAGCTTAAAATCTACGCTCTTCGGTGCCATAACTCAATTATAACACTATTAAGCGATTATGATCGGAAAAAGTTCGAAAAATTAAGGTTGCTGTTTCTAACAGCGCTTCCGCCTTGAATAAGTGCGTCACTAACGGAATTCGAACAAAGCAGCCACGCAGGGAAAACAAGTAGTACATCCTACGTCCATACAATCGTGGCAACCGCCTTGGAGTTAATGGTATAAGTAAATTGACGCCCCCCGAGCTTCACCGTAACAGTGCGGGACGATGTTCCCGCGTTTAACAACACCAATACCTTGCTTCCATCCGCGTTTAAGAAAGCAACGTGGTCAACATCCGCGATGGATTCCGTGAATACGGATGAGATGCGAACTGCTCCCGGTTCGACAAACTTCGAAAAGTGCGCAATTGAATAGTACTCGACATTCTTTGTTACACTCCCTGTTGTGGAGTTAATCGTTACAACACCGCGGCAATCCTGACAGCCATTGTTTTTCGGACCGAAATTTTCATCCAACGCAAGATTCCACAACAACACAACCTTTGACCAGTTCTTTGTTGATCCGACAAATATGTTTGTCATGTTCCACATCAGGTTGTCTGTAAAATTAGTTGCCCAGTTGCCTCCGGATACTTCCGTAAAATAGATCCCCTTGCCCGGATGCGCATTGTGCACAACACTCATCGCTGACACGCTGCCCGCATAAGCATGAAACGCTGACCCTGCAATATAACCTGATGCAGTGGGGTCGTTCAGGATGGTAATTGGATAACTCGTATTGTCCCAGTTGTGATCGTACACAATAATCCTTGTATCAATACCAGCAGCAGCGAAAGCTGGTCCAAGATTGTCTCTCACGAATGAGAGCTGTTCATTGGGCTGCATCTCCATGCAAGGATAACTAGCCGTGAAATGCAAGGGCTCATTTTGAGGGGTTACGGCATCAATTTCGATACCGTTAGACTTATATTCCTGAATGTACTTAACGAAATACTGCGCGTAGGTAGAGTACGCATCGGTCCTAAGCTTCCCTCCTTTTAAACTTCCGTTCGTCTTCATCCATGCGGGGGCACTCCAGGGTGAGCCCATAATGCGGACGGAAGGATTTAGATTTAGAATCTGCTTAAATACAGGAACGACATCCTCTTTGTCTTTGGCAATTGAAAAATTTGTCAGTGGATAGTCAGTCTGACCAGCAGGCATATCGTTGTACGTATAGTCGGACAAGGAAAAATCCGATGCTCCGATGGTCATCCGGAGATAACTTATTCCAATTCCGTTTTCCGGATGAAACAAATCGTTCAGCAGCGTATTGCGACTGGCGGTGCTCATCTTTCGATTAATAAGATAAGCGGACGATCCTGTCAGCGCTGCACCAAACCCTTCAATCTCCTGGTACTTAATTGTCGAATCCAGTATGATAGAGGCAGTCTCTTTTGCCTCGAATAAATTCGTCTTCTGCTGGGCCAGCAGGCTGGTCTGATCACCAGTCGTTAACCAAACATCGGCTGTTCCAATTGCTTTTGGTTGTACCGGTGGACCCGGTTTCGGATCATCATTCTGAGTGCACATCCCCGAGACAAAACTTGTCCCGAGGAGTACAACCCAAACCCAAACTCTTTTGACTTTGTCTGACATACTTACCACACGAATGTTGCTACACTCTTTTTAGGGAGCGATGCATTAAATCCTTTGGCCCCTGCCTTCGCAAAAAAAGCTCTATCGCTATCGCCTTCGTTTACGACAACCAGTACGGTCTTACCTGTCGGTGTACGAAAGGCAACATTTGGAACCCCGTCCACTACCGTAGACGCTACACGCACAGAGCCATCCGGAACAAACTTTGAAGCATGTGCAATGATGTAGTAGGAAACATTTCTTTTCACATCGGTGCCAATCGTTAAAGCGCCCTGGCAGATCGTGCACCCACCATCATTGGTGTGCGGATCGAAATTCGGATCGGCAGCGAGGTTCCACTCGAGCACGTTACGAGACCAGTTCCGTGTGGCCCCAATGATGAGTGTCTTCACGTGCCACATCAGGTCGCCTGAGAAGTCGCCCTGGCCTGACGTCCACTGCTCGGTGAAATATAAATGCTTGTCAGGATGTGCTTCATGTACTTTCGACATTGCATCAATTTCGCCTACATACATATGGAAGGCAGACCCATCGATATATTTTTTAGCCTGCGGATCATTCAGGATTGCGATCGGGTATTCCGGGTGATCGCAGTTGTGATCGAACACAACGATCTTCGTGCGGATACCTGCAGCTTCGAAGGCAGGACCCAAATTGTTCTTCACAAAATTAGTCTGATCTTCAGCGGTCATGATCATGCTTGGTGTATTCTTCGGATTTTCAGGCTCATTCTGCAAGGTGATCGCATCAATGCGAATGCCTTCCTTCTCCATTTCCTGAATGTACCGAACAAAATAATTCGCATAAGCGTCATAAAACTCAGGCTTCAGACTTCCTCCTTTCACATGATTGTTGGTTTTCATCCATGCTGGTGCAGACCATGGGCTCCCCATAATCTTTATCGCTGGGTTAATCGCCACAATTTCTTTAAGAACAGGAATGAGATGTTTACGATCTTCCTCGATCGTGAACGCTTTCAGTTCAGGATCGGTGCCCGATTCAAGATCGAGGTAGGAGAACACGTGATCATCGAGATCCGAGGCACCAATGCTAACGCGGATGTAGCTTACCCCTATGCCGTTACCTTCCGTTGTGAAAAGTTCCTTCAACAATTCCGCACGTTGTGGTGCCGAAAGTTTTGTATTCATCAGCATCGCACTTCCTCCAGTCAAAGCATAACCGAATCCATCGATCTCCTGATAGCGCTGAGCAGTATCGATGTCGATAACTAATGGATTCTGCGTTTGCTCCTGGAAATTGACGCCACGCTTTTCCAGAAGCGATGTTTTGTCTCCTGTAGTCAACCAAAACTCTACATCACCGGTTGGAGGGATTTCCGTCTGGCTTTTCGGTGCTGACGAGCATGCAGCGAGGAAAAGAAGGGTGCATGCGAAAACGTATCGCGTGATGTTTATTAATGAAAAATACTTCATAGTTTATAATTAAGAATATCAGGACATGTGATGCCCTGACATTCTTGTTGAAAAGTAAAACCTGTTATTGTTTAACGAAACTGTATTCTCCCGTTGCAAAATCATTCGAGACAGTAATCGTGGCCTTGTACGATCCATTTGAATTGATGCCCGTATAGTTTGCCCCACCGTTTGTCATTGTGCCCGAGAGCGCTGTGCCCGATGAGCCAAACTGAATGTCCCAAGGAGAAATGAACTTCGAATGAAATCCGGCATTCAGGTTGCCAGTCACTTCAAACTTATACGGATGAACGTACGTCATCAAAAGTTCCTGGCGCTGATCCCATCCTCCTCCGGCTTCATCCCAATGGAAAAGCTTCAGGTTATAATGCTTCCAGCTGAGCTCATTCTTATCAAAGTCAACATTGATTTGGTAGGCCTGATCATGATCAACGGTAATGACGCCATCATCATCGCCATCGAAAGCAGTACCCGTGCCATCGGCTTTGCTATTTAAGCTATACGATTTACTCGCCTGAAGTGCCAGATATTTCTCGCTCTTGAACACATTCCCATCTTTTGTTAATTGTGCAATCATTGCTCCGTCTTCAAGCAAATACAACTCCGCAGGTGCCTCGCCTTCAATCGCGAACGTTCCTGATACAGCATTAGCGGTCACATCGGTGGCTTTTCCAACAATCGTTTGTACAGGCGAAATGATTTTCGTCAGCTTGTAGGTATAGGCATCCGCGCTCAGATCTACAGTCACCTTATGCAATCCCGTTGTCCCTGGCATGTCTTCAAACTCAAGACCCTGACCAGCAGCCTGTGATTCCATTACCAGCTTACCGCCTTTGTTATCGGCATCAGCACTTTCTTTTACACGCTTAAGCAGATATGCCCAGTCCCCATTCGCGCGGAGAATCCAGCCTGCCGTCTCGTAAGGAAGATAGAAAATGATTTCCTTTTCCCACACACCACCACCGATGTATTCAAGTGGAACATCTCCACCCCATCCGCCTTCTACAGCATCTCCTACAAGACTCCAGCGATCGATTTTTACAAACTCGTACGTATTGTCAACCAGGTTTGCGCGAATCAAATATTCGCCTTCGCCAGGAGAAGGAATGACCCCACCGCATGATAATTTACCTTCAGGACCTCCCAACTTCCGTGACTTTTCGATTGCCTGATCGCGGAAGAAAAAGGTTGCTCCCTCCTTCAGGTGTGTGTACGCTTCATATCTTCCGGTTAGCTCGCCTTCGGCATTTCTGATAGCCCGCATTGGAATTGCCTGGCTAACATCTGAGCCACCTTCTGTAGCTTCTCCGGTGACGAACAACGTAGCCGGTATGCGCTCATTTGCAAAGCGTTTGAATGTGATGTTCTGGACTGACACTTCACGCTTGTCGATCACTTTTGCAATGACGGCCCACTGCAACTGCACCTCTGCCCCGGGGGCGTGGCACAGGGTAGACAATGCATAATCAATCTGCTCCGCTGTTGCTACCGCAGACAAATCCCTCGCGTTGTTACCAGGGGTTATGGACAAGATCGGATTCGCATAGTCAGTACTTCCTGCCGGAAGCAGCACCACTTCATACTGAACAACGAAGCGATTCGATGCTGTGGAAGGCTGCCATTCGAAACGCGTGGGAGCCGTTGGATTTGTTTCATCCAGTACAACGGATGCATTATTGGCCGGCATTGAAACAACCGGACCATTCACTGTCCAGGTTGCTACCGGATCCATGTTTTCCTTTTCCTCGCACGACCATGCTGCGATCAGCACCATCAACGCAAAGAATATATTTATCTTTTTCATAATGGATATCAATTAAAGATGACGATTAGTTATAGCCTTCGTTCTGACCGAGCTTGAGATTGCGGTTGCGCTCAGACTGTGGAATGGGCAACAATTGCTTTTGCGCTGTCATCACATAGTCTTTCGGCTGATCGGTGATAACATTCACTTCCACGAGGTTGTTCATCACGTCAACGGCCACATTGTTACGTCTGAGGTCGTCCCAGCGCTGCGCTTCCTGTGCGAGCTCAAGTCTGCGCTCATTGAGGATGGCTGTCTTCAATTCTGCGCTCGATGATGCCGTAGTATTTGCCAAGCCAGCGCGGTTGCGAACAAGGTTCAGCGCATCGCGGGCTTCGGCCGGGCGATTCAATGCATTAAGGGCCTCCGCTTTCAACAAGATGATATCCGCCAAGCGAATGAGATACTGACGATTGGTACTAGCCCAACCGTTAGCGCTTTTCCACTTGTAGGCAAAAGGCACACTTCCGTTTACACTTTCTGACCAGAATTCGTCTGCCCAAGGCGCGTTCTCGAAAAGGATGGTAGTGTTTTTACGTTCAATATCACCCTCCGCATCGAACGCATTCACGAGGTCATGCGATGGGGTAACAAATTTCCTCCACGTATCGCCACTGATGGATGGAGGCAATAAGAGTTGCGGGCCGAAATTCGCTTCCGGACCTCCTACGAACTGAATTTCCATGATCGATTCGGCATTGTTGTAATGCGCACCATCAAACAAGTCATCAAAATCCGGAAGGAGACTGTATGCAGCAGGACTTGTTATCACTGCGTTCGCATACTCGAGTACTTTGTTGTAATCGCGGTCACCGCGTTGCGCCCATACTTTTGCAAGCATGGCATTCGCTGCACCCTTTGTCGCCCGCGCTTTGTTTACGCTTGCATCGCCTCCGTATGTGTCGGGAAGATTTGCGACTGCGAACTCAAGGTCGGCAACAATCTGGTTGTAAACTTCTGTTTCGGTATTTCTTTCCAGTTGCGTTTCTGCAGGATCGGTTGATGCCACAGGCTTTACGATTAGCGGAACACCTCCCCACGTTTTCACCAATTGATAGTAGTGAAACGCACGAAGGAAAGATGCTTCACCGAGGATCTGGTTTCTTCTATTTCCCGCATCGAGCTTTATATCGGTGATGCCCGGAACTTTCTCGAGCACCATATTCGCCTTTGAAATCGCGTTGTACAGCTGTGACCAGTTATTAAAAAGTCTGCCATTTGTTGGCGAAATGTTGAGGTCTTCAATCGCGAAGATCTCTGCATTGTCGCCACCGGCATAGTAGTTATCAGAAATTACATCGTTGAACAATACGTTGTCCCAAATGTAGTATTCCTGCGAGAAGGAGTCATATGCACCCACCAACGCAGCTTCTGCATCGGCCGCGCGTGTATATGCATTTTCAGACGTTGCATCTGAAATTGGCTTCAGGTCAAGATAGTCTTCGCAGGAAGGCAACGTGAACGCTACTGCTAGGACGGCTAAGGTATTTATGAATTTTCTTTTCATGATCGTCAATAGTTAAAAGGTAACGTTAACACCAAAGATCAGGCTACGTGTCTGTGGATAGGTTCCAAAATCAACACCCATTACCGTGTTGTTTCCACCGAAAGCATTCACTTCCGGATCATAGCCTTTATAACCGGTGATGGTGAAAAGGTTCTCCCCTGTTACATAAAATTTCGCCTGGTTCAGCTTGATCTTCGAAATGAGCGCTGATGGCAGCGAGTAACCCAATGTCACCGCTTTCGCTCTCAGGTAAGATCCGTCTTCCACAAATCGCGTTGAAATGCGCGAATTGTTTGTACTTCCGGCAACGGCACGTGGGATATCGGTGATATCACCTGGTGTTCTCCAGCGGTTTACAACAACCTGCGATTGATTCTTTGCATCGGTCATGCCTTCTGTTTCGATACGCGTGGCATTGAACACGTCATTGCCTTGTGATCCCTGAAGGAAAATGTTCAATGAAAAATTCTTATACGCCAATGTGTTCGTCATACCGTAGATGAAATCCGGATTCGGATTTCCGATAAAGGTCCGGTCTTCGGTTGCCGGGTTGAATGTGCTCTCACCATTGCGGTCGATGTAGTAAATATCACCGGTGGCAGGATCAACACCTCCCGTGATGTAACCATAGAAAAGGCCGAGTGGCTTCCCTTCAACGGAGTAGCTGACGTCACCACGACCTGCCACTCCGCCACCGATCACCTGCTGACCAAGAATGTCGACAACTTTGTTGCGATTAAAGCTGATATTGAAGTCTGTATCCCAGCTAAAATCGTCATTCGTTACGTTGTGAGAAGTGAGCTGAAGTTCAATTCCCCTGTTCTGAAGTTTACCAACGTTTTGTACACCCGTATCAAAGCCAGTTGATCGAGGGAGTGGTACATTCAACAACAGATCTGAAGTATTTTTGATGTAGGCGTCAGCTGAGAATTCGATTCGCGAGCTTAACAAGGCCACATCAATACCGATATTCGTTTGCTCTGTCGTTTCCCACTTGAGGTCGTTGTTTTGGATCGATGCCGGATATGTACCCGGCTGGATCACGCCACCGATTGGATAGTTTGCTCCGGTTCCAACGCGGCCAAGGAATGCGTAGGTACCAATGTCATTTCCGACAAGTCCCCATCCTGCACGTAGCTTAAGGTCATCCACAACACCTACACCACTAAAGAAGTCTTCTTCGGAAATTCTCCATCCAAGAGAAACAGAAGGGAAATATCCCCAGCGATTGTTAGGTCCGAACGAAGATGAACCGTCAACACGGAAGTTAGCCGTTAAGAGATAACGATCGTTATAGTCGTAGGTCACGCGGCTGATGAATGAAGCATTGGATTTCTCCGACTTGTTGTTACCCGCGCTTACAATGATTGAACCTGCATTGGTAGTCGGGATACCATCGCTTGAAAATCCGTTCTTTTCGATGTTGTTGTTTTCCCAACGTGTTTTCTGCACAACGGTACCGACAAGCGCAGAGAACGAACTTGTTTCTGTCGCACGATTGTAAGTGACGGTATTGTCAATGATATAATAGTTTCTCAGGTCCGTATTGTTGATACCGATACCCAGCTTGGCACGGCCATAGCTCGTGCGGAACGGGTCAAGGAAGTAATCGTACATTCCGGCCTGGTAATCCAAACCAAGATTGCTTCTGAAGGTAAAGTTTTTCAGGAAGGCAATTTCAGCATACACATTTCCAAGTAGGCGTGTATTGTTGTAGTCACGATCAGATCCATCGGTTGCAGCAACCGGATTCTCCCAGTCTTGAAACGGGTTACTGGTGAACGTGCCATCAGGTCTGTAAATGCCGATGTTCGGTGGCGTTGAAAGCATTCCAAGAATAACGCCACCGCTGTTGACGGTTGTGTTGTCAGCAACGTCAACGTCATGATACTTGGTGACACTGAGGTTCGTTCCAACCTTAAGCCAGTCATTCATCTGCTGATCAAGACTCACTCGGAAATTATAACGATCCATCTCGGAGCTGCGAACGGCACCGATTTGCTGCATCCAGCCACCGGAAACATAATAGGATGTGCGCTCATTCTTGCCGGAGATCGCAAGCTGATAATTCTGTGAACGACCATTCTGGAAAATTTCATTTTGCCAATCCGTGTTTGCCGTATACTGACTCCAGTCGGTTGTCTGGCCGAACTCTGTCATGAGGTCGCGATATTGTTCGCTGTTAAGAACTTTAAGTTTTCTCCAGGGACTGGAGAAGCCCGTGTAGGCCGTGAGTTCTACGCGAGGCGCTCCTGTTTTTCCGCGCTTCGTAGTAATCAATACCACACCATTCGCACCCTGTGCACCGTAGATGGCAGCGGATGACGCGTCTTTCAACACCGTGATGCTTTCGATGTCTGACGGGTTGATCGATCTTGTATCTGCCGATGGAATACCATCAACCACGTAAAGCGGTTCACTGCTTGCAGAGATCGAGCTGGTTCCGCGGATGCGCATGCTAAAGCCTGCCGAAGGCTTTCCTGATGGTGATATCACCTGCACGCCCGCAGTCTTTCCCTGAATTAATGTTCCAAACTGCGTGTTCGATCTCGATTCAAACGCTTCTTCACCAACGACCCCTACCGCACCCGTTATATCTTTCTTCTGCTGGGTGCCGTAACCAACGACCACCACCTGCTCGAGTGTCGTCACGTCTTCAATCATCGTTGCATCGACCACACTTCTGTTGTCGATCGCCACTTCCAATGGTCTGTATCCGATAAACGAAAACACGAGCGTTCCCTGATTGGCATTAAGCTGATACTTGCCATCGGAATCTGTGATCGTTCCGTTTCCAGTTCCTTTTAACACCACATTCACACCAGGCAGTGATTCACCGGACTCGGTGGTTACTCTACCCGAAACTGACTGCTGAGCCCACGCCTGAATGCTCGCCAGAAGCAGCATTCCTAACATGATCCGTAACATTATTTTCATACGCATATTTTGAATTAATCATTTCAAAGGTGAACACGCTGCTTGAAAAGCACAACTTAACGTGTTGATCAAGAAATGCTTATAGAGTGTGATACGGTTCAAGCGCAACCGGAAAAAGCAACTAACTCGCTGATCTGGTGTTACTCGCGAGAGCAATGGTGAATAAGCCTGATACGCCACTTTCCAGCGCAATCGGTTGTGGAATCGAAGAGTTAAGTGTTAGAAAACCAGTGCGTTGGATTTTGAACGCACATGAAAAGATTTTACGATTTTTTTTTCGACCGGTAAAAAGCTTCGTTTTCCGGCTGAATTTGCAACCTGTTTTCTGATCAACTGACCGTCTCCTCTGCTAATAATATAGAATCCCACCCTTCATTTCTGTCAGCATCTTGCTTTTGTTTGGCCTTCATCGCCTTTTTAATCTTCGCACTATACGACCAACATGTACTCTGTCGGATGTGCAGTATCTCAGATAGCTTATGTGATGAAATATTTCCTTTCGATGAGTACACCAGGAAAATCATGTAAAAAGCTTTGTTAATTGGAATCCGCGTATTCTGCAACAGCGTGGACGCAGTCACTGATTCATCGTACCCGCAGCGTGTGCATCTTCTGCTAAAAGGCGTTCTGCCATCGCTGAAATGACCATGGTTGCATTTAACGCAGCTAAACCCGTTTTGCCATTTTATCTCGGCCAGAAACTTCAGGCAACTGATATCATCTGGATACATGGCGCTGAACTCTTCGAAATCCACTTCACGAGATAGAATTCGAGCCTCTGTCACAACCTCAACCTCATGTTGTAATTGCTTGTTATGCTGGAATAAGAGCGCGTTCATCTTCGCTATTTCTTCAGCCTGGAACGCAAGTTTGTGATTGGCATCAGCAAGTTGCCGGTTCTGCGCTTCGATGTGATCGTTCTTCTCAACGAGCTCTTTCGTTTTCACTTTTACCTGGAAATCGAGTTCCTGATTTAAAGAGTCCTTGAGCTTTTGATTTTCCTGGAGTTGTTCAATGGTCTTCTGCTGCGCCAGCTCCTTCTCGACTCTCATAACTTTAATCTTATCGCTGATAGCAAACGAGAAGAACAACATCTCCATGATGAAACTAAAACCAAGACTGTAGTGTGTCAGCTCTCCGAGCGGAAGCCAATTGAGGTCAAGGTATTGAATAACTTTAATGGCTACCCCAAGGAAGAGAAAGGTGTAACCAACCACCATGAACCGAGCTGGCCTGTATCCCTTTCGAAATGCATAGATGCCGACATAAAATGCCGCACCTAATGGAATAACTTCGATAAACCTGAAGTTGAACCACGAGTCAGAAACTGCCAGGCTAACAACCAGGTACAATGTTCTCACTGCAAATGCACCGATGAGAATTCTTAGTAGTTGCTTGTACTGATTTCTGAGATTTAACAGAGACGCAGCAAACACCAAGGCAGATGTGGATGCCATATACAAAAAGAACCCGGGTGCATACTGATTCCACTCTACGGCCTGTGGCCACAAATATTGAAAGGCAATGCCGTCCGCACTCATCTCATACAGCCCAATGCCAAGAAGATAAAGTATGTAGTAGAGATAGTGCCTTTCATGCACGGCTACAAACATCAGCAAGTTGTAAAAGCAAAAGACGAGGATCATTCCATAGAAAATCCCGAAGAAGAAATATTCATCAAGAGCATAGTTAAAAAAATACTCAAGCGGGCGAAGTACGATCAGGATGTCCGCTTGCTGCCGCGACTTCACGCGAAAATAATATGCGCGCGTTCCGCCCTGCTCGTTGTCGATATGGACGATGAAATTCTTATGTTTTAAAAATCGATCACCGAATGGAAATTCATCTCCAAACGTATGCGTTTTAAAATGATTCGACCCATGAGGAACATAAGCGTCAACATGGTCAATCGTCTGGTCAAAGAACTCAAGCTGCCATTTTTTTTCAGTTTGCGGATTGTGTAGAATCCGGATCCTATACCAGTAGTATGAGTCGCGATTGTAGTTTATGGGGCTGAATGTCACGCTTGGCCGAAATTGCGAGCTGATCGATTCGGTTTGCACGTCTTGAAGCGATAATGTGCCACGCGGATCTTCCAGGTACTCAATTTCTGAAAACGAAAAGATATACTGCTGAACGCTATCGCGGATCGCGACAACACGCTGCGCGAGCGCTTGTTGGGCAAGAAGCAAAAAAGCAAAAAAGAGCAGGTGGACTTTTTTCACGAGGGCAAAAATAACCGACATCGGACCAGAAACCAACGATATCGCTACCCGATTCGCTGAGTTGTGTTGAAAGGACGATAGGAATTACCTCACGCCTCCGTATTTAACTTTCTTGTTTTCTTATCAGGTCTGATAATCAGTCGTAACGTAGGATCGTCTGTAAAGAACGCCCATGCCCAACTCAAGGCCAGGCTGATCTTGTTTCGAAAACCAGCGATCGGAATGAGGTGCACAAACAGCCATATCATCCAGGCTGGGAATCCCTTCAGGAATAGCTTCGGCAAATCCGCTACTGCATTATATTTCGAGATAATGGCAAGGCTCCCTTTATCGTTATAGTGGAACGGCCTCCAGTTCGATCCCGGCAGACCACGCAGAAAATTATTAGCCAACAGTCTTCCCTGCTGAATGGCTACCTGCGCAAGTTGAGGATGACCTGCTGGAAAACGTTTGTCGAGCGTGTTAAGACTGATATCCCCTATCGCGAAAATGTTATCCGTACCTTTTACGCGGTTAAACTCATCGACAACAATTCGTCTTGCTCTCCCGAACGTATCCTGCGGCAGTCCTTCCACTTCTTCACCGGTAACACCAGAAGTCCACAACAAGGCTCTCGTGCCAATAGACTCACCGTTCCCCAAGAGTACCTTGCCATCCACGTAATCTTTCACGGCTGTGTTTAGCAGGATAATCACGCCCAACGATCGCAGCTTCTGGAGCGCCTCCGCCTGTGACTTCTTACTCATCGGCCCAAGCAGTACGGGTGCAGCTTCGATGAGGTAGATTCTGAATGTTCCCGGATTTATTTCCGGATATTCTTTCGGTCCGATGTTCCGAACCATCTCCGCAAGCATACCGGCAATCTCAACACCCGTTGGCCCACCACCGGCAATGACTACATTCAATAACGCTGCACGCTCATCGGAATCCGTTGAGCGGATCGCCTTTTCGATGTTCATAAGCAGATGGTTCCTCAGGTTGGTGGCGTCTGCGATTGACTTTAAGGGCAGCGAATTTTTTCGAACACTCTCCATCCCGAAATAATTTGGAACAGTTCCGACTGCAAGGATCAGGTAATCGTACGACAGCGTTCCGGTATCAGTCTCGATCATATTACTTTCTGGAATCACCCGATCAAAGCACCCGAGATGAAAGCGGATGTGCGCTTTTCGCTGAAACATCCTTCGGAAAGGATAACTGATGTTTGACGGTTCAATGAATGCCATTGCCACCTGGTAGAGCAACGGTAGAAACTGATGAAAATTATTTTTATCAACCAGCGTAATCTCGTAGTTGGTTGAATCTTTAAAACGTTTAATGAAATTAACTCCGGCAAATCCTCCTCCTACTACAACAATCTTCTTGCGCTTTGCTTCCATTTACTGTGGTTTACTTGTTTACGGCTTCAGCATACATCTTTGTCGTGCTGCAGCGATCGACAAAAAACGTAAACTATTGTGCCGGAAATTGCGGCAACAAAATCGTGTTCGCCTCAAGTGCAAAGCTGCTGTTGGGTAACTTGGATAAGTCATCCTGTTGCCATTCTGAAGATTATTGACCTGTTTTAAAGCGAGTCGAATGGATATAATTGGAAGCAGGTGTGACAAGCTACTATGCTACCGAGTATATCAAATTGACTTTTTCTGAATTTGCCAGTAATGCCCGAACGGATCTTTGAACATGCCTTGCCTGTATCCGTACTCATAGTCTGTGGCTGGATGGACCTCGGTAGCTCCTGCTTGAATTCCTTGACGCATTACTTCATCGACATCGGGAACGAATAATCCGATAAGGGTTGTGACACCATTCGCACTTTTCGGCTCCAGCGCCTGAAGGCTTCGGGTTGTCTCATGGACGTGAAAGATGGCACCGTTGAAACTCAATTCAGCAACGTGTATGCTGCCATCATCGTTACGAAAACAAAAGTGCTCCACCGCGCCAAACTTTTTGTAGAACTCAATGTCAAATGTGTTGTTTGGTATGTGGAGCTCTGGTGCAAAATGGGTTGCGGATTGATTTGTCATAATGCTTAACGATCAATTGACTTTAAAAAAAGTTTCGCGTTGCTGTCCTATTAGACATCGGGTGTGCCCTAACGTACTTCAATCTCTGAATTTAAATTTACTAAACACAATTCCGTTCGAGTAAGATTCTGAATCTGTCAATGTCAGAGCAGTCTTAGCATTAAAAACCTTCAATCCATCCCCAATTGCAACGGGATGAACAAAAAGATTGAGTTCATCAATCAATCGATCGTTTATTAACGAAGATACAAAGCTTGCGCCCCCATACACGATGATGTCGTTGTCCGTTGTACTTTTTAACCGAGTAACTGCATCCGCTAAGTTACCTTTTTGAATTTGCACGTTTGTGCCAGCAATAGCATTCACGCTTTTTGAAAAAACGCTCTTGTCCGTTTCAACAAAAAGTCTTGCGAATGCATACTCGTCTGATGCGGACCTGGATTTAGAAGCGTTTTCCCAATAAGGAATTGACTCTTGCGCCATCTTTCTTCCGAGGATGATATGTCCAACGCGCTTGGTCAGCTGTCTTAATCGCTCCCTGTGTCTTCCATCAGACTCAGGTAACATCCATGCGAGTTTCCTATCGATGTCCGCTGCGTAACCATCAAGGGTCAGGTTCATTTGAAGAATTAGTCTGGCCATGATTGAAGTTTATCGGCTCGAAGGTATAAAAGGTGTGCCACTACTGGTTGATGTCTCTCGGAACTGTAGCACTCACATGCCATAGTTCGTATTGCGAGCCGGTACCAGCGCTGAAGATACGAACAATCCACCTGCTCGCGCACAATAAGCCCACGCATGTGGCTTTGGGCATTACTAGGTGTCGATGCTGACATCATCCCAACTGGTTCCTTTGTTGATAATCCAGTTGATAGCTTTATGTCGCTCTGAATAAACGCCTTCACTATGATCATTCAACTGACCAATTTTCTTACGCTTTGATACCCAATGGAGTCGATAAATAAGATCGGCCTCTTTATAAAGTTCAACTTTGTCGATCAATTTAGCGGAATTGATAAACTCAGAAGGATCGCGCTTTACAGGAAGTGCTTGAGCCTGCTTGTCTTCATCACAACGCTTCAATGGATCAATCTTATTCCACAAACCAATTGACCACCCCAATACTTCAATCGATTCCGTTACCCATGAAGCATTAATCTTGTCCTGATTGGAGAGAAACCATTTGCTGAATAACCTCCGTTCCTTAGGTGAAAGAAACTGTTGAAGGTCGAATGCTTTCAGACTTTCCTTCAATAGTTTCCTCTTTACATTAAAAGAAATCGGAACGATGTATGAAAGCACCATCATCCTGCGCGCAATGTCCTTTGGCTCCTGGAAGCTCAAGGAAGACAAGGGCTCGATCTCTGGAAGATCGATTTTTAGTTTAATGCCAAGTTTTTTAATGGAATCTTCTGAGAGACTTTTTAATTCCAGTGCTGTCACGTTTAAAATTTCTGCCAAAGATAAGCTTCTGATTGGTTTTTCTTCGAGTCCTGCGTATATCGATTCAAAGTGCCCGAATACCATTCTTGCTTTAGCTTTGCGGGACTGGGTAACAAGCCACATCAAAAACGTGTGACGCATTTATCGTGACCCAGGCTAACAAAGCACAAATTGCCATTGTTGCTGTCTCGCGCAGGTACCAGTGTGGAAGCCGCAAAAGGGCGGAGCACAATGTCACAGATATACCACGGTTCGCCTCACATGCCGTTGTTGGTGTTGCGGGCCGGTACCAGCACTGAAGACACCAACAACGTTCCTCACCTGCTCGCGCACAACAAGTCCATCGCCTTGGTTGTTGGTGCCCCTTCCCTCAATCCATTTCGCAACATCAACAACGGCATAGAGCTCACCCAGCGATATGTGATAAAAAATCGAACGTGGCATCATTGTTCCGGTAGAACCGAGCACTTGAATAATGATACTCCTCGGGGTATGAGCAAAGTCCAGCAGCGACAGGATTCTCATGAATGTATCGCAACTTTTGATTCAAAACATACTCGGAATAAAGCGGAATGCTCAGCGAATTTCGTTTCCAAACTTGGTACCTACGATCATTTGCACTCACACGTAGTTGAGCAACAAAATCAGGGTTAGTAGCATTCAGGTGCTTGAGAATTCGCTGACTCGTATACTTTAGAAAATCACGCTGAACGTCTTCGCGTTTGTTTTCATTCAGTAGTTGCCAAATCAGATGCATATGATTGTCCATGATGCAAAATGCAAAAACATCGATCCGATTGAGCTTGTTTAGAAACCGAAGACTGTTAACGACTATTTCTTTTGCCGTTTTGGTGGCCAATACGGGTTTCCAGCCGAGACATGTTATTGTGACAAACTGCGCATAGTCTTTTGCATAATTCATCCGCCTAAATTACCTACCGAAATTATTAGCGTCCAGTCCCATTAACTGGATGGATTTGCAGTGGTTAGTGTTGCCGACAAAAAGTAAAGCAACGCGTACGGCCACGTAGGACGGCACAATATTGCTTTGTGTTATTAGTGTCTCACATGCCATTGCTGGTGCTGCGCGCTGGTACGAGCGCGGATGACACCAACAATGGCCTAAGGGCTAAACACGAACAGTGACTTCGAGATACGTTGCCGGAATAGCGGTTGCATTAGCAGAACCACTTTTGTTCTGAGCATTAAACAAATCCGTGAGCTCTCGTTTCAATTCTGCAGACTTACCATTCTTCTCTGCGGCTTCAAAGGCATTCATGGTTGGCCCATAGTACAAGCGGAATCGTTCGAGAAATTCCGCAGGCGAAAATGGTGCGCGGAAGGTGAACGTCTTCCTTTCAAATGAAATTTTGTCTTTCGCGATGCCAGCCTTCTCAAAACGCTCGATTACGTTTGCTTCCACACCCCAAAGCATCGGGCTCACAAAACCTTCTGGTGGTGGTGGTGTGTAGCTAGAACTGATTCGAAGGATTTGCGCAACGAGTGTTGGGTCTCCAGGGATCCAGTTCCCCATGACTATTCTTCCGCCAGGACGCGTGACACGGACCATCTCTCTTGCTACATCGAACGGTTTGGGTGCGAACATTGCTCCGAAGATAGTTACAACAAGATCGAATGAACGATCCGCTACACCGCTCAGATCCGATGCATCACCTTCACGCGCGATGAAATTTTTTAAGCCAGCCTCTTTGGCGCGCTTGTTAGCAGCTTCCACCAAATTGCGTGCGATGTCTATACCGACAACGTTGGCTCCGAGCTTTGCTTCCGGGATTGCCGTGGTTCCGTCACCGCAGCCAAGGTCGAGAACATCCATTCCCGCCTTTATAGAAAGCTTACTCACCAGTTCTGTCCCGCTTTCGCGCATGCATTCAGCCACCTTTGTGAAATCTCCTTTTTCCCACAATGCTTTGTTTGGATTTGTGTTTGTCATTTTGTGTTGAGTTGTTAATTAGTTGATTCGTTAATTTGTTCATTAGTTGATGTGTTCAACCTGCACTTTGTTCCCCTTCAAGCCACCGCTTGAATTGTTGGGCGCGATCCCGGGCAACGATTACCTCTTCGTCAATGTCCGGTAAAAGTTTCAGCACATAACGGCTGTTGAAGTAGGATTCGATCTTCTTGATGGATTCAAGCTTCACAATGAATTTTCGGTTGATACGGAAGAAGAGGTTCGGATTCAGTTGCTTCTCAAGTTCCTCAAGAGTGTGATCGATCAGGACCTTCGTTCCGTTGTTGGAGTAAACCCATGTGTTTCCATTCTGAATTACGCAATACGCTATTTCATCGGTTTTCACAATGACAAGCTGATCGTTAATCTTCGCGACAAGCCGAGGCTGTCGTGCAGACGTTATCGCCTGTGTTAGTTTCGTGATATCAATCGAACTGAATGAAAGAGAATTTCTGATCTTATTAAATTTCACCAGTGCTTGCGTAAGGTCGGCCTCATCCACTGGCTTAACAAGGTAATCGATACTATTGACCTTGAAGGCCTGGATCGCGTATCGGTCATAAGCTGTTACAAAAATGATAGGGACTTCTATTGTCACAGACTTGAACAACTCAAATGACGATCCGTCCGAAAGGTGGATATCCATGAAGATCAGATCCGGAGGCAAATTATTCGCAAACCATTCACGAGCCTCTTCAAGCGATCCAACAATAGCCAGGATATCGATTGTACGATCGTACTTTCGAATCAGGCTGGCGAGTCGCTCAGCCGAGTGCATTTCGTCTTCCAGAATCAGTACTTTCATGACTTGAGATGAAAAAGTTTTGGAATTTTCACCTCGAAACGATCGCCACTCGTGTCGATTGACATTTTGTTCTCCCCGAGCAACTCATAACGCTTCTTTACATTTTCAAGACCGAGCCCTAAGGAGGTGGCGGATGTGTCGCGTCTATTAAGGTTGTTCGTCACTACCAACATACCATCGACCTCAGCTAGATTAATCCGTAAGGGTGAATTTTTTGAAAACCGATTGTGCTTAATCGCATTCTCGACCAGTATCTGTAGCGTTGCAGGGGGAATAAAACAGCGTTCAAGCGTTTCATCACTCAGGTGCATCGAAAATTGAATTTCCTCCTGATGCCGAATGTTCATGAGAAACATATACGACTTTAGAAACTCAAGCTCAGCTGCCAATGGCACCATGTTTTCAATCTTACGTTCAAGAATATAGCGATAAAGCTTCGCTAACTGTGTGATGTATTGCGCAGAAAGATCCGCGTCACGATACACCAGGTTCGTCAGTACACTCAGCGAATTGAAGAAGAAATGAGGCTCAATCTGTTGGCGCAACGCATCATAGCGTGCCTGAAGGTTTTCCTTCATCAGTCGTTCAGCGTGTAGTTCCAGCCGCACTGCGTTCTTATAATAATAATTCAAGCCATTGATGGTGAGTATAAGTGTATACAAGATCAACAGACCCGCATTTAGTGCATAGTCCGTTAGACCGATATCCGTCCAAAGATGTGACCTGTCAAATAACACGACATCCATCATGCGATAGACGTACGAAAATAGTAATGCAACCGGAAATCCATAGAGTAGAAGCACCATACCAAGGATCACAACACGAACTGGAAGAACGGTCGTATGCAACCGCCTCTCAATTGTGTTCACGATTATTTTACCTAACCACCAGGCTAGCAGTCCATACACAATCCAGATGACACTGAAAATTTGTCCACGCAAAGCGAACGCAAAAAAGTCGTGTGAAAACGATTGGTCGAACGACTTGAAGAGTACGCTGAAGATGTAAAGGATAAAGACCTTCCATCCGTATTTTTGCAGAGGCGTATAGCGTTCGGCTGTCATGGGGTTTTGATTAGGCCGTTGTTTTTGAACCACTCGAGCGCTTCCGCTATGGCAACCTTCACCGGTGTTAGTCTCAACCGGAATTCAGTTTGCGCCTTTATACCAGAATAATAATTCTCGACCGAGAGGAGCCTGACATTGGTTAAGTTAAAGGAAACTTTTCTCAAATTCAACGCATTCATTGCGCTTCCGATCATTCCTCCGACAATCATTAAGGGTTTGGGGATTACAACCAATCGACTGCTGCTCCCGGTGGTATCATGCAACATTCGAAAGAATTCTTTATACGAAAGGTTTTCTCCGGTCAACAAATAGCATTGTCCCTTCTTGCCTTCGTACAACGCTGCATGAATTCCATTTGCTACATCGCGCACACTTACGAAATTTTTTCCCCCAGGCGGGCACCACGTGATGCCCGGACGGATTCCAAACAGGATTATTTTTCCGGACGAGGGTTTTGCATCGTAGGCACCGAGCATGAACGTTGGATTGACCACGACAGCATCCAGGCCATGTCGCTCAACGGATTCCAGTACGATTTGTTGCGCGATATATTTGCTGTTGATGTAGCCTGAGTTGAAGTCGAAGAAGCTGAAACCATTTAACTCGTTCCCCGGTAATGCTTTGCTTCCTGGTGCAAACGTGTTGGCTGTGCTCACATAAATCAACCGCTTTCCTGGCGAAGCCAGAAGTGCATTCGTCACATTTTTTGTTCCATTGATGTTTATAGACTCGTAGTATGCGAAAGGCTGAGGAGTCATGTCAGTTGTCGAGGCCGCATGAACTACGGCATCGACCTGTTGCACTGCTCGCCAAACTGCATCGGCATCCTGAATATCACCGAAGATCACCTCGCATGGCAAATCGGCTATGCTGGAGAGATCGGCATTGGGTCTTACGAATAACACGACCTGCTCGCCTGCCCTGAATAACGTGTGTGCAACATTAGCGCCAAGCAATCCATTAGCACCTGTAATCAAAACTTTCATATTACTTTTTAGGCATTGTATTGTAGATGTAATCCCACAGCGGAGAGGATACCCCGAAGGCGCATGTATCATCCTTGTAGTGATGGATGTGATGATGCCTCCATAAAATCTTAAAGCGATTCTTTGGCGCCCGATAAGCGTGCACAAGGTAGTGCACGAACAAGTAGCCTGCATATCCGGTAAAAAAGCCTGCTAAGAACGCGAGTGAAAAACTTCCTGCAATCCATTTAAACAGAAAGACCAAACCAGTCGCGATAGCAAGGCTTAATACCGGAGGCATGGCAAGCCGGCTCTTATCTTCCGGCAGCTCATGATGAACACCGTGAATTGTGTACTGTAACTTAGCACGTTTCGGTGTTGATGGTTTTAAGTGAAATATTCTTCGATGAATTTGATACTCCGCCCAGGTAAAAACGAGTACACCTAAGAGAATTAATGAAACCGAAGTTAGTATTGGGACGCCAGCGTACTGCACGCTCGCAAATAAAAGTGCGCCCGCATAAAGCAGAAAAAGAGAAACAGGGACAAGCGAGTGTGTTCTCGTCAGTCTTTCAAGCCATGGAGATGAAAATAATCGGATGGATTGTTTAGTTTTCATGATGATGCGTTATAACTATTGGTACTTCCTTTACTTTGTTTACATCGCGTCCAGCGCGCCATCGCGATACCTTACGAACGATATAGGTTATTGTGATTAGAATAAGCATGTGATGGTAGATTGTGTTGACTACGCTGCCTGTGCACTGTAAACTTCCTTGCGGACTACATCCGAAATCATTTTTGTTTTAAGCGCTGCTGGCATAATGTTCATCAGCCGATAATTCAGTCTGTTCAGTAATCCCGGGATGATGGTCGCTTTTCCTCTGAGCGTTTGTTGCAACGCGATCCGGGCGATTTCCGATACCGGGAGAAGCGTGAGACGGGCCTTGTAGCCTTGTTGGATAATTCTCCCCGCAGTGTCCGCATTAGTGATCATCGGTCCGGGATAGCTTGCACTTACGGATAAATTTCGGTCACGGAATTCTTCGCGCAGGCCCATCGAAAAAGAATAGATAAACGCTTTGGATGCGGGGTAAACTGTCTTGAAACCGATCGGGCTGAAGGCAGACAAGCTGGAGATGTTGAGAACGTAACTCCTCTCCTGCTCTAACAGCAAAGGGATGAGCAATCGGGTTAGCAGTGCAGTAGCCCTTACGTTGAGCATCAGGATCGCATCAATCGAATGCAAGGAAGCCGAAGCAAAATTGGCGGATCCACCCGTGCCTGCATTGTTGATCAAAAAATTAATGGGAAATTTTCGTGCTTCATTTACAATATCCTGCAGGTCTTCATCATTGGTCAAGTTTCGTTCGAGCGCGACCACATCCACGTTGTAGATTGCCCGCAGTTGTTTCCCGACATCCTGCAAACCTCTTCCCGGCAAAGCCACCAGGATCAGATTCATTTTCATTGCTGCACATTGCAAGGCGAGCTCTTTGCCAAGACCTGAACTTGCACCGGTAATTATCGTGTACTGAGCTATTGATTTCATATTAGTTGTTTAATGCTTCAAGAAACTTGCTGAACTTTACCATGGTGTCGAGAAGATTGTTTCGAATAATCGGATCCGTCACCCACCTCGGAAGAGAACTACTTGGCACTGTAGTAACCAAATACTCGATATGAACGGAATCGTGATGTTGCTTGAGGAGCCACCTACCGCGAATGTCCGATAAGCGGGACGCATCTTCAGTTTTTGGAAACTTAGAATGTGAACTTGTTTCAAAAGACACAATGCACGTTGAGGAGGATGGCTGCTGCAGGTTGTACTGCAACACGCAATCATGATCGCTGAGGGGCCATGGGAGGTCGTAGCGGATATAGTTCACCCACCGCTCATCACTGTCCGGAACAACACGGAACTGTGAAGTACGCAGATTCCATTTGTGCGCGTTTGGTTCATCACGAAGCAGATTGACGGCTGACTGTAGGTTCGTCTTAACCTGGAAGACAAGTTTAATTTCGCGTGCCTTTGTAACCGAGTCATAGAGGAACCATCGCTCGTATAAGGCAATGTTTCCGCGTCTCTCAACTAGGGTAAAGTCTGTAGATAAAGGAGAGTCAGAAGGCGTTGTACGGTGTAGCGCAATCTCTCTAGCCGGAATACATGCTATTAGTGTGGTGATAAGGAATAGCGTTTTCATGGGTTCAATATTTTGCTAACTGGTGAAGACCGAAGTCTGGACTGTTATGCAAAAGAACGCCACAGCGCTGCTGGTGATTAGGGATTTCGGGCGAATTGTAGACTAATCAAGGCGAATTGTAGGAGATTACACCTAATTCGGCCGCATCTTGGTTGCCGAGTATTTAAAGAGGCGCGTATGCTTTCTTTTGATCAAGACAACACTTACTTACTCCGTCCATGCGTGCACATCCGAATTTCCAAACCGAGCCCAAGCTCAGGGTGTTGGCTCGCTAAGGCTTTGAAATCCCGAACCGGCATGCTGCCTGGGTCTGTTTACGATTCCACTCCACATCGAATTGTTCAGGGATCGCCCACCTACACGATGGTTCGGTGACGTTTGACGCCCGGTCCTTTAGGTAGTCACTCCTTTGTTAAACGCACTGTGCACCATTTTAACGTGTTAAGCGCTCAATCGAAAAGCAAACTAGTTGAATGTCCACAAATAAGCATAGCTTTAGATACTTTATTACTCTTCCTGAATTCAATCGCGCTTATCTCTAAGCTCCCCAATTGGGAAAGTCATTGTTCACCAAGCGTTTTCAGTAAAGCATGCTTACGAAACAACACATCAATTGGAAATATTGGCCGATTTCGATTCAACTGCCGCAACGGATTCATTTTCGCAGACGAATAAAATACTGAAGCAATCCGAGAAAACACTCAACAAAATGAATGATTCGCTGCGCGAGTATGCTACTGCAATCCGCACGACTAATGTCATCGTAAATCAGTCGAAAGCGTTGCTGCATGAACTTGGAAACCAACAAGGAATTGTCTTCAAGGCGGATGGGCAGGATGGAAAGAGCTAGCGGTGTTCGATGGCGCCCACGTAACGCAGGTTCACAGCCAAGACGCAGAGAAGCGCAGAGAATTTTTTCCGTTGCGGTTATGATCACTCACTTCAGACACGCGCGAGGCTAAAGGACATACATTAAAAATCTCGTAGCGCGTCACCCCGAGCCGCACCTGCATTCAAAATATCCTCCGCGTTACCCTGCATTTCTTTCTCAGTTTCAACACGCTATCCAAGGATTAGCGCGACTACACATTACTCTGCACCTCTGCGGAAACGCATTTACTAAGAGAAAGACACACCAAGATCTCCTAGCGCACCAACCCGAGCCGCACCTGCATTCAAAATATCCTCCGCGTTACCCCGCATTCCTTTCTCAGTTTCAACACGCCTTATCCAAGCGTCAGCGCGACTACACACTCCTCTGCGCCTCTGCGGAAACGCACTCACTACGCAACAGATACATTGAAATCTCATAGAGCACCATCCCGAGCCGCACCTGCATTCAAAAATATCCTCTGCGTTACCCCTGTATTTCTTATATTGTATCCCGAGAATCCTCATTATGGCCAAAAACCCCTTCGTTACTAAAGTTCTTCTCCGTCAATCCATCGCTTCCGTGCGACTAGTCATTGCGTTGTTTACCATCACGGCTGCAGTAACCAAGCTTCTTTACGATAGCTACTTGCCCCAGCTGAACGACTTCACTTATATTCGATGGACCATCATTGGACTTGGCTGCGTTGCCTTCACCTCCACCTATCTTCCATTCAAACGTGGTATTGTCATCTCCTATTTTTCGCTGACACTGTACCTGGCCACACTCCTTTACGTCATCGCATTTGTCCTACTCAACTCATTCGACCCGAATGCAGTCGTTATTTTGATCCTGGTTATTGGTGCGAGTTCGGTAATTATTAACAGTCTATTTTATTATGCTGTGCAATGCGCCATGATTGTGGTTGCATCCGTTTTTGCATTTTCTACCGCGAGTTTGCCAAACCAAAATATCGTTTCCTTCTTTAACCTCCTTCTGGCGCTGGGAGTGTTCGGCATTGTGATCGCAGTTCGATTAAAATTGATTTCGAACATCAAAAACTCCCAATCCAATCTGGAAAAGCTGAATGTATTTTCAATAGTTGCCAACAAGCATGGCGACATCGTGTTTGTGAGCCCAACTGTCAAAACGCTGTTAGGCTATGATTCGCGACAGCTCATGAAAGACGGGTGGTGGAACTCGGAGAACCTGCACCGCGGATGGATCAGCCGCGACTACATTCTGAACTATCCCAACATCCTTCCAAAAGAGATCGAAGCGATGGAGACCAGTGTGTTGACCAAAGATGGGAAGAAAGTCTGGTTCAGCTGGGTAAATTCAATTCTTCCGAATGGTAGTTACGTGGGCGTTGCACTTGATGTCACACGTTACAAAGCAACTCCTCAGCCGCAGCACGTGTTCGAGGGTAAGGGCGGTCGCTCATAAAAGCTAAAAAATCCGCGGAGCGCACGCACTGACTGGCATTCCATTTTAGGGTTGACGAAAAATACACTCATTATGGCAATTCTCGACAACATCAACGATCCATCCAATATCAATCAGGCAATCAGCAGAGACGAGGAATCAGACAAGGATAACGTCCGCGCTATACGCTGGGCTGAAGACTTAATTCTTCAACTTCCCTCCTCCCACCCGGGGCGAGCCGAATGGCTCAAGCTGTATGGTGAGAAGGAAGAGGCAAGTCTGCTAAGGAGACGTTGAGCTGTTGGGGCGTGCCCCCGATCGCTATCGCGCATTAGTGCTGCGTGCAATTATAATGATTCTCCAGCCACCGCGCATCGGGGTCGCGCTTTCGCTACTCGCCACCAGCCGCACACGCCATCCCGATAGCTATCGGGACGGGCTCAAACAGGCCGCTCAATCGCTCACGCGGGTGAAGGTCTACGTTATCCTTTCCCGACATGACGAAAAATCAAAATCAGTCTACGTTCGACACAGTGGATTTTGAAAGTACCTCGGTTCGTGGTGTGCTCCAGCACATGCTCAACGCAACACCAACAATGGTTTTGGTGACAGCGATGATGCTCAGTCAATTGTTTCAAGAATCGCAGCGAAGAACTCACCAATTCCCTCAAGAATCCCACCAACCGCTTCGCCCATGTCAAGCCACGAAGCATCGAGGTCTACGTCTGCCAGATCACTCAGGTGGACAGCTTCACTCACCGAAATGCCCTCAAGCATCTCCGCTTTCATCTGCGTGTAGTCACAGGCTTCTCCCGTTTGCTCATGGTATTCGTCAAAATCGGAATGCGAGGAATAGGTGCTCATTGCCCAGCAACTGAAATCATACGCATCCCATGTACTCTTTTTATGCGCTTTTTTTACTTCCTCAGGCTTGTAGAATTTCTTTTTGCCATAATCCGAAACTAGAATCTTTCCGATGTCAGCAATGTACTTTCTCTTGTCAGCAGGTGCCGGGTGGCAGACAAATCGTTGTCCGTTCATTGGTGGGGTCTTAAATTTAACGGCCGATAATTTCGGTTTATTTCCCGAAAACCGGAAGCAAAAGCTCAAACACCGTTCGCGCTGCCTCGCGTGTTAAACTCCAACCGTCCCCGTTGTTACCTCTCCTTCACGCTTATACCTTACGATTATCACCCCCTTAGACGTAATTATACATTCCTCCAGTTTGAAGGCAGCTGGGATCATCCCTTTGTCAAACAGTTTTTTGCCTTTGCCTAATATCAAAGGATGGATTTTCAGGCGAAGCTCGTCTACGAGGTCATTCTTAATTAATAAACGGACAAGCTCACTGCTGCCCCACACTTGAATATCACGTCCGGCTGTGAGCTTTAATTTCCAGATGTCACCCACGTTTCTAATAACAGACGAATTTGTCCAACCCGTCACGATGGGATCGGTTTTCGACAAATTCTTCGAGAAGACATATTTATTCCCTTCGTTAATACCTGGCCAGAAATCACCGTGCTTCGGCCAATAATCAGCCCATATCTCATACGTCTTCCTTCCTAGCAGATAGTCAGCCGGCTTTAATTCCTCTTTCACCACCTTATTGTACTGTTCATCTCCATAAGGCGCAACCCATCCGCCATATTTAAAACCACCGGAGGTATCTTCTTTCGGTCCCCCGGGAGCTTGCATCACACCATCAACTGTAATCATTGATAGAACAATTATCTTTCTCATCTGTCTTTGTATTTGTGTTTGCCAAACCTCGATATAGTACACGAATGCTATGCAGGGCAAAGACGACAATCATCGGGCGAATTGCGAAATTTTTACATCCCAGGTGCCTGCAGTCGCCAAGGACCGTGCAACTTGTCGGATTCAGCCCTCCAACAATGCGCCAATAAAATTTAATTTTGATCATTACTTCTATCACAATGGTAAAAAAAGATATCCTGTTTCTTCATGGGGGAGGTGAAAAGGAAGATTACGATGCCGATGCTAAACTGGTCGCATCGCTGAAAGCAGAACTTGGCGTGAATTACGCTATTCATTATCCATTCCTTTCAAATGATGGGACACCCGACCTTGGCAGACGCAAACAAATCGCTCAGGAAATCTCCAAACGAAATGATGAACTCATAATTGTCGCACACTCTTTTGGCGCATCGATGCTGTTAGCCACTTTCTCAGAAATGGAGATCAATAAAAAGGTCGCAGGGATTTTTCTAGTCAGCACACCATTCTGGACCGGGAATGAAGATTGGGTGCAGCCGTTCAAATTGAAAGATGGCTTCGAGCATAAACTCGATCGAAACATCCCCTTATTCTTTTATCACACTCGCGATGATGATGAAGTTCCTTTTTCGCAGTTCATTGCGTACAAACAAAAGCTGCCATGGGCAAGGTTCCGTGAGATCCCAACTGGTGGCCATCAGCTGAATAACGACCTGAGTATGGTAGCGCTCGACATCAAACAGAATGATTAATTGGCAGTATCCACTGGAAGCAAAATCTTAAACACTGTTCCCTTCAAGGGTTCACTTTCAGCCCACACAACACCATGGTGGCTTTCCACAACTTTCTTGACGATTGATAAACCAATTCCAGACCCACGGTATTGTTCATTCGCATGCAGGCGCGTGAATACCTTAAAAATCTTATCTGCGTAGATTTGCTCGAACCCAATTCCATTATCGGAAATGGTTATTAAATTGTAATCCTTTGACGCTACATCTGCAGAAAACTCGTGCTTCACATCTCCCGCGCGGACAACTTGAGAAACGATCGAAATCTCGGGCGCAACGCTGTCCCTATTGTACTTGAGCGAGTTACTAATTAGGTTCTGAAACAACTGGTGGATCTGCCGCTTGTTGCCTTTAATGCTAGGAAGCTCACCAACAAGAATCTTTGCACCCTTTTTCTGAATCTCCAATTCAAGATCTTCCAGCACGTGTTTAACTTCACTGTTCAGATCGAGCATTTGTACATCGGCCGCTCCTTTTGCTGCCTGGGAGTATTCGAGCAGATCAACAATAAGTTTGTCCATTCGCGCCTGGGAGTTTTCAAGTCGTTGGAAAAGCAATCGTTGCTGATCAGTGAGCGTTTCCTTCAAATCCTCTTTCAACCTGTTCGCATAGTATTGTGACTTGCGAATGGGTTCTTTCAAATCGTGTGAGGCTGCGTATGCGAACTCTTCGAGGTTTGCGTTTGAATACCGTAGATCCTCCAGCGTCTTTTCCAGCTTTAATTCTGCCTCGCGAATGGGCGTTACATCAGTAAAGTGGTGAATGAGGTGACTTTCATCCATTTTAGAAACCGTCAACTCAAGCCAGCGCTTACTGAACTCGAGAAAATACCGCATGATAAAAGGCTGACCTGTCTTCAATGTATTAATGCAAGCCTGCCCATACGCAGACGAAATGATATTCGGGTCGAAGTGGCTGGCAGGCTTCGACAAGTACTGCTCGCGTGGTAAGCCCGAGAATTTCACCGCGGCATCATTGGCCAGGATGGTGAGTGCATCTACAACGTTGCCCTGGCCATCAAAGATCATCCGCGAAACGGAAATTCCATTCGAGGAATTTTTCAATATACTTTGCAGCAGGCTGTCTTTGTGTTCAATCTCCTGGGTCTGGCCTTTTACTGCATCTTCCAGCTTGCGTTCAATGTTCTTTTGTTCGCTGATATCGGTACTGGTGCCATACCAGCTTACAACCTTGTTGTTCTCAAATATGGGAACCCCTCGCGCGAGTGCCCATTGGTAGCTGCCATCGCGCCTCTGGTAACGTACTTCCATTTCATAGAACGTACGATTGGCTAGCGCCTGGTTCCACGCTTGAAGGCAACGCTCAACATCGTCTGGATGAAGAGCCTTTGTCCAGCCAAAGCCTTTCGTATCCTCGGGCTGCTGACCTGTTGTCTCATACCAAAGCCTGTTAAAGAAATCAACGTTACCGTTTTCATCAGCCGTCCAAACAATTACTGGCAGCGAGTTCGCAAGCTGTTTCCATTTTGTGTCACCACGCTCAACCTGCTTCTTTGCGAGTACCTTTTCCGTCACATCATGTCCCACCGCAATTACGCCAGTAACGGCATCGCCTTCCCGGAAGGGCTGATATATAAAATCGAAATAATAAGTATCCGTTATGCCATCGCGTTCAAACGCAATAGGAAACTCATATGCTTTAAAAGGATTGCCAGTAGTCCTGACGTTGTCCAGCAATTGGCGAAACCCCTGCGACTCCAGTGCCGGAAAAACGTCAAACAGCGATTTGCCGTAAACTGAATTGTCCACCTTCCACACGTTCTGCAAAGCCTCATTGGCAAATTCAATGACATAGTTTGCGCCACGGACAAAACCAATGACCACAGGGGCCTGATCAAAAAACGGGTAAGCTCCTGCTATATTAGAATAAATGTTCACAGTGATCCATTAATTCATTATTCTCAATGCCGGCTTCAGCAGTGCCAGAGGGCAATAACATCATCCGACAAATTTATCACAAACGACAAATATAGCTGGCGATAAGATACGCTCAGACAAATGGTGAAATATAGTTGGCATCGCTTTTTACAAGCGGCTTTCCATCTTTTGTGATAGTAGGAGTGGTTGATTGTAGTGGGGAAATCACGGCCCCAACGCATGAATGTTAGGAATTTCTCGTAAAGAATTCGATCGTTGCGTAAGCTCCGCGGACTTCACGTATCAACTCAATAGCATTTTCAATTTGTTGGCGCTCCTGAAAATAGGCGATCAGAGAAGATGCAAAAAATGCCAGGACAGTGGAAACAAGTCCACGGCTTGCTAATTGTGCAGGCGACTCCTCCAATATTTTTGGAATCTGCCTGACACGTTCAAGCAGTTCCGGTTCAGCCAGGTTGCTCAGCAGAAAGTTCTTCAATTCTTCATTGTATTGATCGAACTCTTCTATTTCCTCCAGCGTTGGACGCCCATTCAACAGATGTTCCGCGCGCAATTGGATGTCTTTCAGTTGTCGTTGTATGTTTCGATTCATAAGGGCGTTTTTTCAACTGAGCACCGTAACAAAAAATGTTTTTATTCCTATTGTCCTATCACATATTACTGGGTGAACAGTCACTGTTATTACATCAAAAAAAGATTGTAATTCCATATCATACTTCAGAATTACCGATTAACCATTACCAATTAACCATCAACCATCCCGCCAACAATCATGACCCATCACCTATTGCCCATCAACCATCACCCATCACCTATTCCCCCTTACTCACCGGAATAAATTTTGCTAATTTGAGCGAGACTATCAATATGACCGCTTTAAATCGACAACGGGCTGACCACACGCAGCTTTACAATCATGTAAAGTTTTTGACCACAGTCAACCCTCCTCGCAATTATGCAAATGTCAGGTCACTTGAGCACACTGCAAGCTATATCCACGCTCAATTTCACGCTTCAGGCGTACAACCGCATCGCCAGGCATGGACGGCAGGAGGTCAGAAGTTCGATAACATCATTGCGTCATACAATGCCGACAAAACAAAAACGCTCGTCATTGGTGCCCACTATGATGTGTGCGGTGACCAGCCGGGTGCTGATGACAACGCGAGTGCAGTGGCCGGGTTACTTGAGCTGGCACGGATGGTCTTTGCGCATAGACCTAAAGTTGACTATCGAATTGACTTTGTGGCTTACTGCCTTGAAGAGCCGCCCTTCTTTGCAACGCGTGAAATGGGCAGCTACGTACATGCGAAGTCCTTGCATGATGAGCAGCGGGAGGTGATGGGGATGGTTTGCCTGGAAATGATTGGCTACTTTTCGGACAAACCAAATTCGCAGCAGTATCCATCACCAGCGCTGGCAAAAATTTATCCGTCCACCGCCAACTTCATCGTAGTAGTGGGCATCGAGAAATACAGAGCATTCAATGAAACGATGCATCGCCTGATGTCTGCCGATTCGGGAATCGATGTGCAGGTAATTAGTTTCCCTGCCGGGAACTCGCTGGCAGGCTTATCAGATCACCGAAATTATTGGGAGTTCGGTTATCCTGCTCTCATGATCAACGACACTTCCTTTGTCAGAAATCCACACTACCATCAGAAAACCGACACGATCGAGACGCTTGATTTTCCTAAAATGACGGAAGTGGTTACGAGTGCATACCAGGCCATCACAGGTTTGTGACGGTTTAATCTGCCGCGAACTGTCACACTAGAGCACTACACGTGAGCTTACAGCCGCCACACCACGGGAATGAAATTTACCACATGGTTTTCTATGAGCAAAACTTGCGTAATTACAGGAGCCACTTCTGGAATCGGCCGTGCCATCGCTGAAGGTCTCGCTAGTCTTCAGCACACCGTGATTCTTCTCGGCAGAAGTCCAGAGAAAGGTGCCGCACTAGTTGAGGAATTGAAACGTGACACCCGCAACAACAAAGTCCACTATTTCAATGTAGACCTTTGTTCACAGCAACAGATCCGAGTGGTCGCGGAAAAAATCCTGGAACGATTTTCCACCCTAGATGTGCTCATTAACAATGCTGCACAGTGGAATTCAAGCCTCGAACTGACCGAGGATGGAATCGAGAAACAATTTGCCGTGAACCACATCGCCTACTTTCTGCTCACGCACCTCTTGTATCCGGCAATTGTTAACAGTAATGAGGGACGGATTATCAACATCGGGTCTGACTCGCACCGCTATGGCAAAATGAATTTCGATAATTTGAATCTCGAAGGAAAATATCATGGTCTCAAGGCGTATGGACAGGCCAAGCTTGCTAACCTGCTTTTCTCCTATGAATTGGATCGATTAAAACCAGATAAACAGATCTCAGTCTATTGTGTTCAACCCGGATTGGTCAAAACCGATATCGGAATCAAGCACACAAATTTCCTCCACAGTCTTGCGTGGAAGCTCAGACGGCTCAGCGGAATTACTACTGAGAAAGCGGCATCTAACATCATCTACCTCGCAACAAGCAACGAGGTGGCTGGGCGCAGTGGGTTGTACTGGGACAATCGGAGATCCAAACCGTCTTCTCCAGCATCGCACAACCGCGAACATGCTCAACGCCTGTGGAAAATCAGCGAATCAATGTGCGGAATTAACAACTACTTTGAGGAGACGCGTAAGAAGCAACATTCCGCTTAAGCGCATCAGGCAGTTTTATACACACGAAACAACCGCTCTAATAAGCGCATCTTTACATTCACAGGCAGCAGGGACCCTAACTTGAAAAAAACGGCATTAAGAAAACCCGGGACGATAACACGCTTCCCTTTTAATAGACCGTCCAACGCGATGCGCGCGACTGGTTTGGGATACATCATCAATATCTTCGATCTCCCTCCGTGAGCTTTCAAACGCTTAAGCCCGTCTTCATTTGTCAACACGGGCCCGGGGCATATCACGCTGACGCTTACATTTGAAAACTTTAGCTCTTCGGCAATAGCCAGGGAAAAAGCATAGACGAAGTTCTTTGTAGCGGTATACACAGCTTTATAGGGTAGCGGTAACGTAGCTTCGAGGCTGCTCAGATTAAGAATGAACGATTGAGGATGCTGTTGGAGCTCCGGAAGCAAACGGTAAGTCAGTTCGACAAGCACCTTGTTGTTCAGCTTCATCATGTATTGCATGTCGCTCATGTTCATTGCGTGGAACATACCGCCTTTGCCGATGCCCACATTATTGATGAGCACATTAACGCGAAAACCATTTTCAGCAATCCAGTTCGTAACCTTTTCGGGTGCGTCATCTTGAGTAAGGTCCAATGCAAGGCAATGAGATTGTACATTCATCGACCGTATTGTGTCCCGCGCAGAGAGCAGACACCCCTCGTCATTGGAGACAAGCAAGACATTCATCCCCCTCGCTGCGCATTCATTGGCTATCGCATTACCGATGCCTTTGCACCCTCCGGTGACGAGCGCAAAAGCTGGTTTGTCTTCCCTGGTGACCTCCGTCTTCATAAGCATCTAACGCTATTATGGAATCTCACGTCCGACCTCATATATCTTAATCCCGTCTCGCTGAGTTTCATTCTTCGTTGTTGGGGCTGTTGCCTTCGCCCGCGCAACGTCAACCGGGTCACCAAAAACGTAGAACAACGCTTCCCGGAATGACTTCGCGCGTTTCACATCTTCGATAATTGAAATGTATTCGTGAAAGTTTATGTGAAATGGATCATGCTTGTGCTCCAGCGGGTGTGTAAGGCCATAAACAACGGTCTCCTCCTCCGGCTGATACGTTCCGAAAATTCGGTCCCATATTATAAAAGTCGCTCCAAAGTTTTTGTTAATGTATTTATCCTGTGAGCCGTGATGAACACGGTGGCCGGAAGGTGTCGCAAAAATGTATTCGATGACCGGATGAAGCTTTCCTATATACTCGGTGTGCTGCCAGAACTGATATAAGATTGCAACCTGGTTTGTCACGAATAATATCACCGGATGAAATCCTACGAGCGCGACCGGAAGAAAAAATATAATTTTGACGTACTGCACCCAACTCAGCCGAAATGATACGGTAAGGTTGTAGTGATCCGCAGAATGATGTGGCACGTGAGTTCCCCAAAGGAAGCGCACATGATGAGAAATGCGGTGTGCCCAGTAACTGCAGAAATCAAAAATGATGTAGCACGGAATGATTGTCCACCAGTTGAGCTCGAGTCGCCAGGGTATCCAGTTGTAAACAACGATAAACATATACAAGAGAATTGCTTTGATCAGCAATCCGATGGCAACATTGCCAACGCCCACGAATATTGAACCAATCGTTTCCCGCTTCTCATAGAGATCCCTGTTTTGAGCGCGAGAAACAAAATATTCGATCAAAACAAAAAGAAACATGACAGGCGCTGCATAAACGATAATGTCCGGGACCGTGAATTGCAATTCTTGATTATCTGACAACGGGATTTTTTCTGCACCAAAAATTTTTTCCATCTCCATTCTTATTCCACATTATTTTTGTCAGCGGCTGTGTTGCCTGATGATTGTGACAGACTTATCACGCCTTTATGACTGAAAAATACGTGCCGAACTTGCGGGCGTACTTGAGCGAAAAGAGGATGACGAGCAGAATAGCCGTAACGCAGCAGCTATATGTTTCTTTGCCACCATGCGCTGGCCTGAATTATTTAGGCTATCTTGTCAACGGATCACAGCAGCGCAAATGAGAATAATGTTAGTCGATAATGATCGCAACCAGCACGAACAATTCAGAGAAATTCTTCGAAGAATTGACCCGGCACACACGTGCGTGAAAGCATTCAGTACGGAATCCGCTATGGAAGCGCTGCTTGAACCCGATGACGTTTTACCCGACATTATATTTCTTGAGTTGGAATTCAAAGCTGGAAGCGGCACACAGATGCTGAAAGCGCTCAAGAAAACGGCAGCATTGCAGGAAATACCTGTTTGCATCTATACGGGATCGCTGCTGGAGTCTGATCGCAAGACTACTGATGAAATGGGTGCAATCGGCTACATCGTGAAAGATCCGAATATGACGAACGTGAAGACGTCCATTCAGGCCGTAATCGCTGCAAGCTGATTGCGAAACCAATACACGTTTTCTTTAGGATAGCAGCGCCAAAAAGCGTACGTTTGATAACTTTATTAGTCCATTCAGCGCTCGCCCCCTTATCACGCGCCCACCCCGATAAGTGAACTGAAAACAACTGAATAAAGTTGAATTTGAAGACAATAGCCAGATGGACAGGGTGTCCGTTTGCACTGATTATACTCTATGGCAGATACATTCAACAAGAAAGAAAAAGAAAAGCGCAAGCAACAAAAGAAAAAAGAAAAGGAACAGCGCAAAGCTGATCGTCAAGCCACTTCAAAATCCGGTTCGCTCGATGATATGATCGCGTACGTTGATGAAAACGGAAACCTCTCTTCCACCCCACCGGACGTTGCCAAGAAAAGCAACATCAATACGGATGACATTGTGATCGGGTCGCGAAATGTCGGAGGCTCTGAAGTCGAGCTTGCGCGCAAAGGCCGCGTGACACGTTTCGACACTGCTAAGGGTTACGGTTTTATCAAAGACACACAGAATGGCGAAAGTATTTTCGTTCATGCCAACGGTCTGCTCACGCCTATTAAAGAAAACGATTTTGTTTCCTTCCAGACGGAACGCGGCTTCAAAGGCCCTGTCGCTGTATCAGTAAAGAAAATCTAACTCAGCCCAGATAAGATTTCAGAACCGAGTTTCGTTTCGATTGCCTCAGCCTGCGGGTAGCCAGTTCTTTTATCTGCCTTACCCGCTCGCGGGTGATGTTGAACCGTTCACCAAGTTCTTCCAGGTTCATTGCCGGGTTTCCATCCAGGCCATAATAATGGGTCATTACTTCGGCCTCGCGCAGCGTCAGTCTGGAGAACGCGCGTTGAATCTCATGCTTCAGTGAGTCAGACATCAATGTTGCGTCCGGCATTGCGTTGTCTGCATCATGAAGAAGTTCAAGCAATGAGTTGCTTTCACCTTCCTGAAATGGCGCATCCATCGAAAGATGGCGACCTGCATTGCGCTGATTGATCATAATCTCCTCTTCGTTCACGCCAATGGTCTCGGCTAATTCAGCTGTTGTCGGTTCGCGCTGATAGGTTTGTTCAAGGGTCGAGAAAGTCTTAAGGATCTTATTGAGACTGCTGACGCGGTTCAACGGAAGCCTCACAATACGCGACTGCTCCGCGAGGCTTTGCATGATCGCCTGTCTGATCCACCACACTGCATAGGAGATAAATTTGAATCCACGGGTGGCATCAAACTTCTTCGCGGCCTTAATCAGCCCTACGTTTCCCTCATTGATCAGATCACCAAGTGTCAACCCATAGTTTTGATACTGTTTGGCAACCGACACCACAAAACGAAGATTCGCTTTCGTCAGCTTTTCCAGCGCAACATGGTCTCCTTCTGCAATGCGCTTCGCCAGCTCCACTTCTTCCTCAGAAGTGATTAGACTGACTTTGCCGATTTCCTGAAGATATTTGTCAAGGGATTGCGTCTCCCGATTCGTGATTTGCTTGGTGATCTTGAGTTGTCTCATTCTAATCTGGTTGATCGTTAACAGTGATCCGATTCACTCGGATTAATAGGCGGTCGTTTTCGGTCGGGCTTTCGACACCACGAGCTTCCTGCCGAAAAATTCCGCGTTTGTAAGCTTCTCAATCGCAGTTAATGCATGGCTGTCGTTCTGCATGTCGACAAAGCCGAAGCCTTTTGAGTGGCCAGTATGCTTGTCGCTGATGATCTTAACCGATACGACTTCACCAAATTCCGAAAACAACAAATTCAACGCATCCTCTTTTACAGAGGGACTGATATTGGCAACAAATAGATTCATAAAAAAGAGTTAGATAAGTAATGAAAAATTATTCGAACGATGTTAAGCACTCATCGGACTGCTTACAAAAGCAGCGACACAGGTACGTACCTTGTTGTAATAGTGCTCCCATATCTCATAAAGTTTTGTTTGCAACATTGCATTGAGTGGCGCCAGGTTATCGGATAGAAACATCTTGTTATGAATGACCTGTAGCACGCCATTAGTGTCTTCCCACCGAACATCACACAGCGATTCGGTGCCATATTCCTTTGTAGGAACAACAAGGCAATCATCGGATGGGATCTGGTAGTGCGCGTTGTAACGCTTATACCGCATCGCTATAATTCTGTAAGGTTTTCCTATGTGTATGGCCATGTTTTTGATTTTAAGTGAATACTAAACTGTGATCTACTTCCCCTCTATCCACTGCACTGATCCAGCAGCGTAATCTCTCCCGGCACCGCACGCTGGATGTTCACCAGTCGGCTCTGCTCAGACGTATTGCAAAATGAAAACACGATATTCATCGGTCCCGCTGCACGATGTACAGCAATCCGCTTCGTGTACGTGTCTGCCGATAAAGGCAAATCGTAATTGAGGATTGTTGAGACTTCCATACCAATGATCGCAGCTGCGCTTTCCGTGGCGACCAGCACGTTAGTCAATTTCTTTTTGAAGTTGGCAAGTGTGCGAGTCTTTGTTCGTTGACTTTTGTTGTCGTGTATCGATTCAGCCACAACGCCAGCGCGGTTCAATATTTCTGCCAGGTTATCGGCAGCAAAATTTGTCCGAACATAGATCAGCACATTGGTAAGTTGTACATCCGCAAGAAGCTTGATCGCTATCGAAACTTTTGATTGTTCGGCTGCAATGCAAACAAATTGTTGCAGAACACTGGTGTTTGCGTTATTGTGAAATTCAGGTAAAACGTTTCGCACTGCATCTTTCATTATTCGCGGAGCTAGAAGCGTTTCGTGTCGTATCGATTGTATAGTCATACAGATCATTTAAAGTTGTGCTCCATGGCTTTCATGGACGGCATTAAAAGAATTTTTTGATCGCTAATTTGTACAGCGAAGCCAAATTCAGGTGTTAATTGCGAGAGAATTAAAAATTTCCGGTTCCGGATACGGAACATCGAAGAGAGATAAAAGAATCACAATTGATAACTAAAGGTACCTCTATTAATACCGGTATCCTAACAATTAGTGCTTTAGATTGAAGCAGGCGCGGCACACCGCTGCTAATGTCGATTAGCGGCACCTAGAACAAGGCGTTGGTTTTTCGTGACGCTTGAAATTGATTGAAATCTGCCGGATGATGTGCTTTCATAAATGAATCGAGTTTTTGCAGCACTTCGGAAGCCATACGCAGCGACTCCTCCGATTCCATAATAGCACGCTGTGTTTCAAACACCATTCTCTTGTTGACTTTGATTGATTCAGCAAGCACGTTCAGATGACTTGAACAGTTCTTGAGTGTTTCATTACACCGAAAAAAAATGATATTGGAATTGCTCATTGGGACCGATTACTGGCGCAGGGAGGCCGGGTGCCAATTGGTCTCTGTGTGTCAATAGCAAGGTACTCTAAATTCGTACCAAACCCTATCTTTCAAGCGTGATAATTGGAAGTATTCAAAATACTTACCTGGATGTTGGAGCATAGTCAATCCAGTAATCACCGCGATCGGACTGCACATAGAGCTCGATATGGAGTTGTCTAATCAACTTCCGCGCCTCATCATCGGATATTTCAAATTTGACGTTGGAACGTTCAGTTTTATTTCTCAAGGTAACATCGAATGGAACTTCACGGCCAATGCACGATTGTATCGATGCAAGGGTCTCATGCACGTTGAACGTGTTGGTATAGGTCATCAACCGAAGTTTAACCATGTGTTGAAATTACGGATTTCTGAGTCAGGACACTATCTTTTGTGATAAGAAACATCTTTTCGTTCACTGACACTAAATTCCTCACGCGTTCAAAAGGCAAGCGGCATTATTTTTTTCGCTTATTCTGCTATGTCAAAGAATGGCCCGATCATTATTGTCGAAGACGATCCGGACGATCACGAAATAATTCGCGAAGCCTTTAAGGAACTTGGTGTCTCAAACGAACTCAAGTTTTTTTTCAATGGCCAGGAGGCGCTCGATTACCTACGCTCCACCAGCGACAATCCGTTTATTGTGTTATGTGACATTAACATGCCGCTGATCAATGGGCTGCAGCTGCGAAGCGTAATTGACCTTAGTCCATCGTTAAAAAAGAAAGCTATCCCCTTTATCTTTTTTTCAACCACCGCAGCAGAACGAGAAGTGAGTCTCGCATACGACCTCACGGTGCAAGGCTATTTTCAAAAAGCGTCAGACTTTCAGCACCTCACGCGACAATTGGAGCTTATTCTGCTGTACTGGGGCGAATGCAAGCATCCAAACTCCTTTCACTGACCACAACGTTCCAGCTAATACGGCAGTAGATCATAGCCGACCCGCTTATTCTTAAGAACCTGATCCGCCAGCTGCAGCGATTCTCTGTTTATCTCAAAGTAAGTAACGGCAGGCGTTTGCCGAACTGACAGACTGAGTTCCGATAAGCTGACATACAATTCAGGACGTGCGTCCAATTCTCTGTTTAATACAACGACAACCACTGCCTCTCATTTTGATTTAAGGTAATAACATCTGGAATGTCCAAATGTTATCGAGGACCTTTCATCACCGCGAGCTTGAACAGACGGCTCCCGCTTTATAAAAAGAAAAGCCCACCTTGCGCGGGCTTGTCACTTTCCAAAACAATGATTTTTACCACTTCTTATTGAAGCCACCACCGCCACCGCGGTTGCCATATCCACCTCCGCCACTGCCGCGGTTAAATCCACCTGAACGAGGTGCATCGGTCTTAGGACGTGCTTCGTTCACCACCAGGTCTTTTCCCTGGAAATTGAATCCATTGAGTTCGTTGATTGCCCTCTTGGCAGAATCGGCATCGCTCATTTCTACAAAAGCGAATCCGCGGCTGCGCTGTGTTTCCTTGTCGGTAATGATTTTCGCTGAAGAAACGTCACCGTATTCTTCGAATAGTTCTCTCAAATCACCATCTGTTGCCTTGAAAGACACGTTTGCTACGTAAATGTTCATGAAATTTAATTGTTATAATAAGAAGTACGTTTATTCACTTTGGTCACTTGCAGATCGAGGACCTTGAATGCTTCGCGCAATGCGGATGCAAGCGTGGCCTTTGTATTCACCGATGATAAGTCTATGCCGAGATTCACTACCGTTTGAGCAATTGCAGGGATGATTCCACTAATAATGCATTCGCCTCCCATCAGGCGTATCGCCTTAGCCAGTTTCAGTAAATGATCAGCCACCGTGCTGTCAACGGCCGGAACGCCCGAGATATCAACGATGACAATGTGATACTTGCCGTTCGCAATGCTTTCCAACACCGCTTCAAGCACCGTCTCCATGCGAGAGCTATCCAGCGTACCAACAATCGGCAAACCTAAAATGCCATCCCATATCTTAATAACCGGAGTTGAAATGTCATTGAGCTCATCGAGTTGCCTGAGGATAATCGTCTCGCGATTTTTCACAAACGACTCAACACAAAGAATAACAAGGCGGTCTACCAACTTCTGAACCTTTAATGATTCCTCAATAAGTTCATTCTGATCGCGGGTGTAGCGCTGCAAGGTATCCAACAACACTTGCTTCAGCGTCAAAAAGAATGATGTCACGTCACGTGGCGTGTATCCCTTCTTCAGCCAGCTCAGTGCCAGATGATCGATCGCTTCCTCGGTTGATGTTATTTTTCCTTTGGGCGTGCCGATGCTGTTTCCTACCAACAGATCATTGAAAAGGCAATCGTACATGTCACGACATTCGGTATGCCTGGCCTGCGGAAGACTACCATCAAAAAGATAGGAATCGGTCTGACTGTCGGACCACTGCTTGATAATCGTAGTCTGATGGTCGGCAAAGATAGTAAGTGAATTACTGTTCATTCGGTTGGGCTTCGGTTTGGTAATAGTGACTCCAAAGCTCGTACAGTTTTTTATTGAGCAGCGGATTAAGCGGGACCAGGTTTTCGTTTGAAAACATCAGGTTTTGCAATACTTGCAATTCACCGTTCTGGTCTTCCCACCGCACATCGCAGGATGATTCTGTGCCCAGTGCTTTCAACGGAACCACTACAACGTCTGCAGCGGGAATGTTGTAATGCGCTGCGTAACGCTTTAGTCGTGTAGGGATGATGATGTATGGTTTATTGAGTACAATCATGATGTCAGGTTTACGGGTGATGCGCCAAGTTGTTTGAGAAGTCTGGCGTGTTTGACCAACGCCTGCATAAAGGTTCGGGTGCTTTTGTACGGAAGTCCGAATTCTTTTGCCGTGGTGCTGACGATCCCCGCTATTTTGCGATAATGCACGTGACAGATGTTCGGAAACAAATGGTGTTCTATCTGAAAATTCAATCCGCCAACATACCAGGAAAACCAGCGACTCTTATTACCAAAGTTTGTCGTGGTGAGCAGCTGATGCACAGCCCAGTTGTTTTCCAGTGAATTATTGTCATCTGGCAACGGAAACTCGGTTCCTTCAATAACGTGCGCAGGTTGAAAGATGATCGCCAATAAAAATCCCGCGATGTAATGCATGATGATCACACCGAGAATCACCTGCCACCACACCAATGATGTAAAGACAATGGGAATGACAATGATGTAACCGATGTATAAGAGCTTCGAGCCGATCAGGATGAACCACTCTTTTGTAATGTTAGCATTTTGCTTTTTAGCCAGACCCGTTTTGTGATAACGTACGATCCTGACAAAGTCTTTAAAAAACAGCCACACCAATGTCATGAGGCCGTAGAGCACCCACGCGTAGATGAACTGATATTTATGAATGCGTTTCCAGGGAGAATGTGGTGTGAGACGGAGGGCGCCACGCGGGCTGATGTCTTCATCTTCATCGTGCACATTCGTGAAGGTGTGATGCAGAACGTTGTGCTGTACTTTCCAGTTGAAGGCATTTGCACCGACCATGTTCAACGAATAACCGATGAGTGTGTTCACCCAACGTTTTTTCGAATAGGCATTGTGATTGGCATCATGCATTACGGAAAGACCGATTCCGGCAAGACCGAGACTCATAATGAACACTGCGACCAGCAACGCAAAGGTGCCGCTGATAACACCTGTAACAATAAGAGTGTAGGGCAAGAAGTAGGCTGCGAACATGCAGATGGTTTTGATCACCATCTCTGAATTGCCATGGCGGCCGATGTTATGATTCTTGAAATATTCGCTAACGCGCTTATTGAGCGTTGTCGAGAAATCGCGATGATTTGACGCGAAGGTGATGGTTGTTGATTTTTGCATTGAATTTATCTCTCGTGATCACACAACTGAATGGTTGACCACTCCAAGGCTGATAAGACCCGCTAAGTTATTGACGACCTTGACTTTCAGGGTGCATCTTTAAGAGTCGGCAGAACACTTCGTGTGTGGCGCTGATTCAGTATTAATTGTGGAGAGGATTAAGAGACCGGTTCCCGTGGGGAAAGAAGTGCAGTGAATTAAAAGAATCCGCAATTGATGATGTGAAGGTACGCGCAATTAAGTTGTAAACCTACTCTTTTCGTGGATTAACCCAAAGGTAAGTCCAATCGACCTGGGATGATGGCAAGCTGTTGCTGCCGGACTAAGTTTATCATGTTACCTTTAGCCACTCTCGCTAAAACGCGGGACCTGCGGCCCGGTTTGTGCAATTTTCTCGGAAGTGGCTATGAAACGACATCCACACATTTTTACGATCTTTAAGGCCGTTATTGTTGACCCAGATGAAATGGATAACACGTGAACGTCCGAAGATAGATCGCATAGCCTGCCCGTGGCTGATCAAACGTTTTGTCGATCGCGAAGCTGAGATCATATACGTTCCTTTCGAACAGGTAATCGCCCAATCCAAAGCGCTGAATGCTATACCGTTCGATTTACCAGACGTGGAATATACTCATTACGGGGATCAGTGCACATTCGATTACATCCTAAAGAAACACAACTTGACTGATCCGGCACTTCACGCCATGGCTGTCATCGTGCGGGGTGCAGACACAGATCGCCACGACATCGCGGCACAAGCGTCCGGATTGTGGGCGATATCTGCCGGTCTCGCGCAGAATATAAAGGACGATCAACAGCTGCTGGCGAACGGCATGATGATCTATGATGCCCTTTACACGTGGGCAAAAGATTTGCAAAACATCAAGCATACACAGAACCCAATCGAAAATATGCTGTTGGATGTCTATACAAAGTTTCTACAGCAGAAATCAGGATCGAAAAAAATTCCAGCGTGGGCGAAAGAGCTCAAAGAGATCATCCAGGACCAGATCGACACAAATCTGACACTCACGCTGAAAGAGGTATCGCAGAGCCTCAATGTGCATCCGACCTATCTCTCGCGTGAATTCTCGAAGTATTTCGATGATCTCTCGTTCGGAGATTATATTCGAAAGCTTCGGATCGAGAAGGCAATTCAGTTATTGAACGAATCAGATCATTCGCTGGCTGAAATCGCCTACCTCACCGGCTTTTCTGATCAAAGTCATTTCACTCGAATTTTCAAAAAACACACCGGAAAGAGTCCTTCGGCCTATAGAAAAGAGCCAAAGAAGTAAAGAACGTACAAAAAAGGGTAAATTCTGTTCTATCAGGGTTGAATGCCGGGTGTGATATTGTGCCCATACATTTATTTATGAAGCGATTTTTTACCAACAGTATCTTATTCACAGCACTGATTTTTACCGCCAACGTTTCACTGGCGCAGGCACCAGAAAAGCACATCGAGAACCGTGAACAATTTTGGCTTGGGTATTTCAACCAAACCCGGTTTTCAAACAAATGGGGAATGTGGACTGACGTCCACTATCGCAGAACCGAAAACTTTGCCGAACGACCTTTTCAATTCCTGATTCGTCCTGCCATCACTTATTTTATTAAAGACAATCTCCGCGTAAACATCGGATACGCCTATGCACATCACTTCCCTCCAAAGGGGTTGAACACCGCACGCAACGAGCATCGTCCATGGCAACAGATCTGGTGGAATCAAAAGTATCCCGGACTTACAACTTTGCAATGGCTGCGGCTCGAACAACGCTTCAATGAAAAGATCGTTGCCGATGTGAAAGAAGATGGCTACAACTACACGTTCCGCGCACGATACAATTTTTCATTTTTCCTGCCGCTCAAAGGAAAAGAGATGAAAGCGAAGACACCTTTTGCAGCCATCATGAACGAGCTATTCCTCAACTTTGGCGACAAGGTTGTGTATAACACGTTCGATCAGAACCGCTTCTTTGCAGGATTCGGCTACCAGTTCTCGTCACACCTCAACGCACAACTCGGCTACATGAACGTATACCAGCAAGAGGCTTCCGGTAGTAATTACTTCTCAACGCATACCATCCGGTTCTTCGTGTTCCACTCGCTCGACTTACGTAACAACGATTAACGCTGAGCGCTATGGAAACGACACCCCGCTACTCGCTCAAGGACCTCATCATCTATTATCTGAAGCTCGGAACGTGGGGCTTTGGCGGTCCTGTTGCACTGGTCGGATATATGCATCGCGATCTGGTTGACGAAAAGAAGTGGATTAGCGAAGACGACTACAAGGAAGGACTGGCCCTTTCACAACTGGCACCCGGACCGTTGGCAGCCCAACTGGCGATTTACATTGGATTTGTTCACTACCGAATCCTTGGCGCAACGCTCGCAGGGATTGCCTTTGTTCTTCCCTCCTTCCTCATGGTGCTTGGCATTGGCTACGCTTATGTTTCGTACGGTGGACTTCCATGGATGCAAGCCGTGTTCTATGGTGTAGGTGCGGCCGTGATCGGCATCATCGCGATTGGAAGTTACAAGCTTACCACCAAGAGTATCGGACGAGACAAATTGTTGTGGGCAATTTTCATTGTGCTGGCCATTACTACCTTTATCACAGAACAGGAAATCCTCTGGCTCATTTTGCTGGGTGGATTTGCTGTCTGGTTCGCCAAGGCGCCACCGAAGTGGTTAGCGTCAGCAAATGGATTTCTTCCGGCCGTGCTGTTGCAGGTTCAGCCCATTGCAACGGAGTCGAAGCTCTGGCAGATTGCGTGGTTCTTCACCAAGGCGGGTGCCTTCGTCTTCGGCAGCGGGCTCGCCATTGTGCCGTTTCTTTACGGAGGTGTGGTCAAGGAATATCAATGGCTGAATGAGCAACAGTTTCTCGATGCCGTTGCCGTAGCGATGATCACACCTGGACCCGTTGTGATTACGGTCGGATTTATTGGTTATCTCGTTGCCGGAACCTGGGGCGCAGTTGTAGCTGCAGCAGCAACGTTCATTCCCTGTTACCTTTTTACGATCATCCCTGCTCCTTATTTTAAGAAGTATGGAAAGCATCCTGCGATCAAGGCGTTTGTTGATGGAGTGACTGCGGCAGCGATCGGTGCTATTGCCGGAGCCGTCCTTGTTATAGCGAAACGAACATTAGTCGATATCACCTCTATCATCATTGCCATCTCAACGGCAGCCTTGCTGTTCAGATTCAAGAAACTACAGGAGCCCCTGGTGATACTCGCTGCGGCTGCGATTGGCATTGTCCTCAAGATGGTCATGTAACTGCCGAAAATCTTAAATCTTAAATCTTAAATTTTCGTAGAGCAGCACTATACCCTTACGCACCGATAGGGTGAAGGAATCAAGGAAAAAGTTTGCTACATTTAAAATAGCATCCCTCCTTAATTCCTAACCGTATGATCGCAGCAGCACCCACTTCGCAATTGCGTGATCCTGCAACGGACACCATTCAATCAAGAATTCAGTCTGTCGATTTCATTCGTGGCATCGTCATGATCCTGATGGCCATTGATCACGTGCGCGTATACTCAGGCTTACCTGCCGGTGGACCTGAAGCCGGAATTTTCTTTACGCGGTGGGTTACCCATTTCTGCGCGCCCTTGTTTGTCTTTCTATCTGGAACAAGTGCCTATTTGTATGGAGCGAAGTCTGAAGATAAATCCAAACTATCGCGTTATCTCCTGACACGTGGTGCATTACTCATTCTATTGGAATTCACCGTGATCCGATTCTCGTGGACATTCAACTTTAATTATGGTGAATTTTTTCTCGCGGGAGTAATCTGGATGATCGGGGCGTGCATGATCATGATGGCGGGGCTTGTGTATCTGAAAGCCATCTGGGCCGGATTACTTGGAGTAGCGATCATATTCCTACAAGACTTCTTTGCTGGAGTACCCGGTCTCATCCCGGAAGGAAGTCGTCAGGGATTCGGACGCTATTGGGAATTCATCTACGCATCCGGATTTGAGGGACCTGAAGGGATTACAATTCTTTACGTCCTTGTTCCATGGATTGGTGTGATGGCAGCGGGCTATGGCTTTGGAAAATTGTTTGAACTGGAACCTGCGAAACGAAACAGATTATTCCTTTGGATCGGCTCGTTGGCAACACTGCTTTTCATTATTGGCGGAAGTGGTATGGCGATGTCGAATGAAGGCGCTGATGAAGATGCACCCTTCATCTTTCAACTGCTTAACCAACGCAAATATCCCGCTTCACAATTTTATCTGTTGATGACGCTTGGCCCAGGAATTCTCGCGATGCCGTTTGTCGAACGTACACGCGGACGGATTTCGGAAGCCATTAAAGTTTTCGGCCGGGTACCGCTATTCTACTATTTGCTTCATATTCCAGTCATTCACGTCAGTGCTGTTCTTGTCAATCTGTTAAGGGAAGGACAAACCTTATCGCAATACTATGACACTGCACCGTACGTCTGGTTCCAGGAGCCGGGTCATCAATGGTCGTTACCGCTTCTGTACCTCGTGTTTGCAATTGATGTCGTTATGCTCTTCTTCATCTGCAGGGCCTATGAACGATATAAGTTTGCCCACCCAGAGAAAAAGTGGCTGAAGTTAATTTAGCATCAAAACACTTATCCCCAATAAGGCCGTGATGCCGGACTAGTAAGATAGAATAACAGCCTGATAAGGATTTAAAGTAACCTTTGAACCATCTATGTCAACGCTATCGTAGTTGTTTATCAGCGCCTCCTTCCTGGATGAGAGTTGATCTATACTAACCACGCTTTGCTCCTTTGAAAAATTCAAAAGCACAAGTACGCGTGTATCATTCATAACCCGCGTATAAGCATAAACTTTTGGATGATCCTTTAACAGCAGCGTGTACTTTCCGTACACAAGTGCATCCGTCTTCTTCCTTAGCTCCGTTAGTTTGCGAAAATGATTCAACACGGAGCGAGGATCATGTTCCTGATATGCTACGTTGATTTGGTTGTAGTTAGTGTTGATTGACAGCCATGGCGTGGCCGAAGAAAAGCCAGCATTCAAGGTGGTGTCCCACTGCATGGGAGTTCGTCCGTTGTCTCTGGAACTAAACCTGAGTTCTCTTAGATACTCATCCAGATCTCCTCCTGAGCTGAGAGTCTTTTTATACATGTTCAACGCCTGGATGTCGCGATACTGTTCGATTTTTTCAAACCCAGGATTTGTCATGCCAAGTTCATCGCCATAGTAGCAGTAAGGAGTTCCCCGCATGCTCAAAATAAAAGTGTTCAACAATTTGGCGGATGCTTCGCGAAACTCAGGTGCATCGCTGGCAAAACGACTTACCATTCTCGCCTGGTCATGATTTGCTAGGAAAATTGACAACCACCCCTTATCCGCGAATGCACTATCCCATTTCGTAAAAACTTTTTTGAAATGAAGAAGATCATATCCGGTTGACTTCGCTATGTCGACACCTTCGAACGCATAGGCCATGTTCAGTTCTTTTCGCTCTTCATCCACAAGGTTGTGCGCGTCTTCCATGGTGTTACCCGCTCCTTCCGAAACGCTCATCACGTCATACTTGCTAAAAACTTCGCGATTCATTTCGCGCAGGTATTCGTGCAGATTTCCCTGCATCGCATAGTACTTTACAAATTCTTTCTCATACCCTTCCGGGAATTTAGGATACGTTGTGTCTTTCGCAGCAAACTGGAATGCATCCAGCCGAAAACCATCCACACCTTTGTCGGCCCAGAACCTCATGAACGAATAGACTTCCTGCCGGAGCTTTGGATTCTCCCAATTGAGGTCTGGTTGTTTCGATGAAAAGTAGTGCAGGTAGTAAGCGTTAGTTTGTTTGTCATACTTCCAGGCATCTCCGGTTTCATCAAAAAGACTATAGCGAAAATTGGGTTTTCCTTTTTCCGCAGGCCACCAATGATAGAAATCGCGATAAGGATTGTCACGCGAACTGCGCGACTGCCTGAACCATTCATGCTCATCGCTGCTGTGGTTGACAACGATGTCCATGATTAACTTGATCTTTCGCTTGTGCATTCCCTCCAGCATTTCATCAAAGTCGGCCATCGTACCAAACTCTGCCATGATGTTTCGATAGTCGCTTACATCGTAACCGTTGTCTGCATTCGGGGAGGAATAAATCGGATTGAGCCACACAGCATTTACACCAAGGCTCTCGATGTAGTCCAGTTTCTCGATTATCCCGCGAAGGTCTCCAACACCATCGCCATTTGAATCTTTAAAACTTCTGGGATAGATCTGATACACGATCGTTTCTTTCCACCATTTCTTATCGATGTTGCTAGCCCCGGCTTGCTCTTTTTTCCTAGTGCTACATGCCAGCATTATAACGGCAAGGAAAGTGACGGTCAGGTATCTCATGGTTGTGAGGTTTGTGTTGACAGTGAGCGTTACACTAAGATAATGAAATCTGACACGGTAGCTATGGCAGTAGAAAGCCTCACGGACCAGTTTAGGTTGAAAATGATTATCTTGTGTGATGCGTGCTGCTATTATTTTCTCCACACTACTTTGGCTCTCCTGCAGTGAAAAACCAGCGGACCGATTCACCTATACCTTCGGAAAGAAGCAGCACATCCTGGAGACTGGCAAAGGTCAACCTGTCGTGTTGTTCATTTCGGGATTTGGCGATCGGGTAAGTAGCTGGATGTCGGTGCAGAAACAGATTGCCGGGGTCACACGGACGTTCTCATACGATCGCGCGGGACTTGGTGAATCTGAAATGATCAGCAAAGACAGAAGTCTCGACTCAATGCTCTTCGAATTGAATGAACTCCTTCGAGTAGAAAAGATAGCACCTCCATACATTCTCGTTGGCCACTCGTATGGGGGTCACATCGCCCGTTACTTTGCCCACAAGCATCCCGACAAGGTGGTTGGGCTGGTGCTGATCGATGCTACTGTCGAGCACATGCATGATGAGTTCAAACGCATCAAGACTGTCGAAGAAATCCGAAAGTACGACAGTCTAATGGAGCACGGGCGCGATCCGAATTGGAAGGAAGGCGTGCGAAATGAGTCTGACTATTTTAGCGTCAACAATGAAAAGATGAAAGGCCTGCCCTTCAACCCTGCAATTCCTACCACTGTCATCACTGCCATGAAAACGCCAGAATCTTCGTTCGACTTCCTAAAAGGCGCAAATGAAATAAAAGTAGCGTTGCACAAACGATGGGCTAGCGAATATCCACACATCCGGCACGTGTATGCTAATAAAAGTGGACATTACGTGCAATTCGATGAACCAGAATTGGTGATAAGCGAAGTATTGAATCTCGTAGGCAGGAATAAGTAGATTCGTGCCTGCGCTAATTCAAACCATGCGGAACCTGCACAGTGATCAGCTCTGTCTTTTGATAGATTGCATTCAGCGCTTCCGGGATAGCAACCCAATTTCTCTCAAGAGGATCAGGAACGCGTTCGTCAGCAGTGGTCAAGACGCTCGATTTGATAAAGTCTGTCAACTGCAGACCATCGTTGAACTTCTTGTATCTGAATTCAACTCTATATGAAAACTTCGCAGTAGCCGGGAGCATGTATGTTTCCATAAAATGATGATCGAGGTCTTAACGCAACGTTATACCTGTCGATAAAAGTTTCTCGGCTGCAGGCAGCACGTCACCAGTCGGGGACTTTCTTACTGACATTTTCTTAATCTGATAACTCAACTTCCGGCCTGCCTTCTCGACTTCCTTCCAATCCCATTGATTTACGAAAGCGAGTTGTTCAGGAGTTGTTGCTCCCGCCAGAACGCGCCTTTGACTGAAGTGCCCAATATGCGATGGGTGCAGCTCATTATTTTTCGTTCCTCCGAAGTACAACTGAATAAGACCGAGGCCCTCGGTTGCATAACGAAAAGTATGACCCTTACAATATTTGGGATCGAGGTTCACTTGCCGAAAGATGACTGCTCCCTTTGAAGCCGGAGCCCACAATTGGAAAGCAACCGCAAATTTATCCCCGTTAATTAAATCAAATTTTGAAACTATCTCTTCTGCGGAAGAATAGCGGTTTATTTTTTCGCCATAAGGAGAGCCTAGATCATAGACATGAAAGTCTGTATCGCGAAAAATAAAGTTGAGCACTTCAATTTTATCTGCTTTGTCTGCGAAAAAGTCGTAATTCATCCCTCGCAAATTAGTGATGCATTCTAAGAACCACGCAGAATTTTTTCCATCTTCTTCCCTTTTGCAAGTTCGTCAACCAGCTTATCGAGGTATCTCACCTTTTGCATGAAAGGATCTTCAATCTCTTCTACACGATAACCGCATATCACTCCGGTGATAAGGCTTGCGTTTGGATTCAGCTTCGCTTCGTCAAAAAATGTTTTAAACGTTGCTTTGTCTTTGATTAACTCCTGTAGTTTCTTATTGTCAAAACCAGTCAGCCACTCAATAACCTGGTGCAACTCCTGTTTAGTCCTTCCCTTTTTTTCGACTTTCTCGACATACATCGGATACACAGATGCAAAACTCATTTTTGCGACACGCTCATTTGCTTTACTTGAAGCATTCATTTGATCCGAAAATTATAGATAATTTGGTTTCCTAAAATAGCCGTTTTTTTACTCCCGGCAACATCACTCGGCACCCATAGTTAAATCTCACTATTGGCTGATAACCCATCAGTGGTCTGTTGTCTGTCGACCGTAGACTCTTATGCGGCAAGTCCACGGTCCACAGTCGACTGAAATTAAATGTATATATTGAATGCGAAAGTTTTTCGGCAGCGTTTTTTACAAGTAGTGCTAGCAATTCACGCATATGGAAATAACACGAGTAGGTTCGCAGCCATCCGGCAAAGGTCCGGACGATTGGTTCACCGGATCCGTTCGCATCGATCCGCTGTTTCAACCCAATGAGCAAAGACGGGCAGCTTCCGCCATGGTCACATTTGAGCCGGGCGCACGAACTGCCTGGCACACGCATCCACTAGGCCAAACACTTATCATTGTTTCAGGAGTCGGTTGGGTACAAAAAGAAGGAGGAGCCGTGGAAGAAGTTTACCCGGGCGATGTCGTTTGGTTTACTGCCAACGAAAAACATTGGCATGGCGCTTCTCCTGCCATCGCGATGACACATATCGCCATACAGGAACAACTTAACGGCAAAGTGGTTGACTGGATGGAGAAGGTTACGGACGCGCAGTATAGACGATAATTTGTCCGTAACCTTTTCCTCTCCTATTCACTTCGAAGACTTTTCACTGGATTAGCCGTTGCAGCGCGGAACGATTGCCAGCTGACTGTTACGATAGCAATGACGATCGCCACACATCCTGACAATGCAAAAATACCGATACTTAATTCTGTGCGGTAGGCGAAATTGGCAAGCCACTGATTCATTATGTAAATCGTCAACGGTACGGCTAACACGAATCCAATAACGACCAGGGTTAGAAAATCCTTACTGAGCAGACCGACAATGCTCGAAACACTGGCACCCAGCACTTTCCGCATGCCAATCTCTTTTGTGCGTTGTTGCGCTGTGAATGCAACGAGGCCAAATAAGCCGAGACAAGCAATGAATATTGCCATGCCCGCAAAGATTGTAAACAGCTTAGCGAAGCGTTGATCATTCCGATACTGCATGTCGAACACCTCATCGACAAAGCTGTAACTAAAAACATTTCCGGGGAATAGCGAGCTATAAGTTGATTGCACTTTGGCCAGCACATCGGCATAATTTTCCGTGGCGAGTTTAATTGACACCTGGCTTCCGGCAGAGGTCCTTCCGAAGATAACATTTTGCTGCGCCTGGTGGGCCGATGACCAATTGAAATCCTTGTAAACACCAACCACGGTTGCAGGCTCTCCTCCGATGTTCAATGATTCGTCAACCGCATCGGCAACATTTTCATATCCGAGGTTTTTCGCTGTTGTCTCGTTGATCATCACTGCCCACGGAGCTCCCTCTTCATCATCGTTTGATGTCAGCTGTTTGAACTCTTTGCCAGCCACTAACTGCAATCCATAGAGCTGCGCAAAGGTTGAGTCAATGTACGTTGCTACACCTTGCAAAGATTTTGCGGGATCATCCGTTGCCTTGCGAATGGCAGCTCCGTTCCAGTTAAAACCTTTTCCGGGAAGAGATGATGATATGGCCACGTTTTGTACACCAGTGATTTTTTTGAGTTCATTCACAAACGTCCGCATCACCGCTGGTCGATCAACTCCTTCATTGAGAAAACGCGGCCCTTCCACTGCGACCACTTTCTCGAGGTCGAGTCCGAGATCGATGTTGCGCATGTACGTGAGCTGATTGTAAACGATGGCGGTACCGGCTATCAGCACGATACATGCCGTGAACTGAACTACTACCAATCCTTTGCGCAACCAAAGATGAGAGGCGAGGTACGCGGTCCGGCCCTTGAGCACAGAGGCGGGACGAAATGAAGACAAGACAAATGCAGGATAAAGTCCGGCAAGCAGTGTGCCGGCCACAATCGTTCCTCCCAGCAACGCGAGGAATCGCACATCCATCCATTGCTTTATCTCAAGTTGGGTTTCTGCAATGTTATTCACACTCGGTAAAAGTGCTGCAGTCAAAGCGAGCGCAATGACAACTGCAGAAATATTGGTGAAGGCTGATTCATACAAAAACTGGATAATGAGTTGTTCACGATTTGCGCCAACAACTTTTCGCACACCGACTTCACGCGAGCGATTCAGTGCACGGGCTGTCGCCAGGTTAATATAATTAACGAGAGCAATTACCAATGTCACGAGTCCGATCACTAGGAAAAAGTACAACGTCTTATAATTTCCGGCAACAATGCTTCCCGCGCCAAAAATTTCCGCGTTGAGGTGAATATCCGACAATGGCTGCGCGTGAAGCGCTGCATTACCACCTTGCTGTTTGAAGATTTCTCCGCGATGCTTTAAAAGAACTGCCGTCATCTTTGACTCAACCGCTTTCACATCGGCATTGGGTTGAACTTCCAGGTAAGTGGTAAAATTGTTCCAGCTCCAGCCTCCCTCGGGTTCTGTGCTATAGTCGGGGCCTGCAAGCAGATCCTGCATGGGCAACAACATCGTGAACTGCAGGTGCGAGTTTGGAGGGACGTCTTTAAAGACTCCGGTAACGGTGTAGCTCTTCTCGATCATCCCTACGATCTGTAAAATTTCACCTTCCGGATTTTTATCGCCAAAATATTTCCGGGCAGCAGCTTGCGAAATGATCACATTGCCGGGCTGCAGCGCCTTGGCGATGTTCCCACTGAGCATTTCAAACGAGAACATTTTCATAAAATCGGGATCAGCATAAAGGATTGTGCTCTCCTCAAAAATCTTATCCGGCTGCGCAGCGTTTGTTACAATAGCATCTTCCGAATGCAAACGCGTTATATTCGCAATTTCGGGCATACCGTCTTTCAACGCAGGTGCCAGTGACTGCGCTGTGTACGCATGGCCCATACCCATCTCGTCTGAACCGCGGGCCCACGCCTGAAGTACGCGGTAGATGCGGTCGCCCTTCGTATGAAATTCATCGAAGCTAGACTCAAAGGCAACATACTGAAAGATGATAAGGCAGCATGTCATCCCGATGGATAAACCAACGATGTTGATCGATGTAAAACTTTTGCTTTGGAAGAGATTCCTCCAGGCGATCTTGAGATAATTCTTGAACATAGTCGAGGCTTAGTGAATTTTCACGCGTGCTTTTGCAAGAAAGGTGCCACTGCCTCCCTACACGCAAATAGGGCTGTTAAACGCGTTTCGTTGCACTTTCAGTGTGCGTCTGTGGGACACTTTAACCGGAAATGGACAGCGAACACACCCTTCAATTTCCACAGCAATACGTCAAAAGCAGGCGTACGGGAATGGGCCGATTGAGGCAATTTTGACGCTCTTATCCTGGTTACCGGCCAGATAAAATAGTCGAAAACGAGCCTGACTCCGCTGGAACATGCTTTATCATAAAATCTTGTAACACATCCTTCCTTAAGTATAAAACGAAGTAGACCCGCAGGCAGTTAATTGCCTTAGAAATGAATCGCGCAGCAAACTGCATCGGCCGGTGCGGGGAAAGGCTGCCGAACTTTTTAACTCTCGCATCATGAAGACGAAATTTGTTCTATTAATAACGCTTGTTGTCACTGGCTTCACCACGATGGCTCAGCACGAGCATCACCAGGAGAAGAAGGACACTGCCCAAGTCGCGAGTGATCCGCACACACAGCACAACAGCGAATCACATGCTATGGATTCAACGCAAATGCCACCGATGTCGCATGCATACTCGCTGAATCTGCCGATGAACCGCAATGGCTCAGGAACGGGATGGCTTCCGGACGCCTCGCCCATGTATGGCTACATGCTGCATTCAAAGAAGTGGATGTACATGATTCATGGAAACATTTTCATCCGTTACAATAATCAGGACATCGAAAATAAAGGCTCGCGAGGTGATTCTAAAGTGGATGCTCCAAACTGGTTCATGGCGATGGGCCAACGGAGAGTCGGGCAACGCGGATTGTTTCATTTCAACACCATGTTTTCGCTTGATCCGCTGTTCGGAGGCGATGGCTATCCACTCCTGTTCCAAACTGGCGAAACATTCGAAGGCAAGCCGCTTGTAGACCGCCAGCATCCGCACAATTTATTTTCGGAATTGTCTGTTGCATACACACAATCTTTCACGAAGGACGTTGACGCCTTTGTATACCTCGGCTATCCTGGTGAACCAGCCCTCGGGCCGGTAGCGTTCATGCATCGTCCCTCCAGTCTCAACAATCTCGATTCGCCCTTAGGTCACCACTGGCAAGACGCAACGCACATTACCTTTGGAGTTGCGACTCTCGGTTTCCGTTATAAGATCTTCAAACTGGATGGGTCGGTGTTTACGGGACGAGAACCCGGTGAAGCACGCTATGGCCTCGACAAGCCCACGTTCGACTCGTATTCATATAGGCTGACCGTTAGTCCAGCAAAGACGTTATCCGCCCAAGTGTCGCGGGCATTCATCAAGAGCCCTGAGGCGATTGAGCCTGATGAAGACGTAAGTCGTACAACGGCCTCGCTACTGCACGCTTTACCACTGACAGGCGATAACCGTTCGCTGACGTCAGCATTCGTCTGGGGTTATAACGACAGCGGTCCAAACCACCGCGAGCACTCGTTCACGCTTGAATCAAACCTGCAACTGGACCGCTTTGCCGTCTATGGACGATTTGAGAATATTGAAAAGTCTGCGAGTGAATTATTACTCGAAGGATTTGAAGACCACGAGCTATTCAAGATTAATGCGCTGACCCTGGGATTGAACTACACCATCTTCAGACAATGGAACACAAACTTTGCCATTGGCGCACAAGGCTCAATCTATTCGGCCGATAGCAGACTCGATGCCGAATATGGAAATTCTCCAAAATCCCTTGAGGTTTATCTTCGGATAAGCCCGACATTAATGAACACAAACAATTAACTATCTATATCGCTATGACAAAGAAAGAATCATATCTCGTGGAAGGAATGACTTGCTCCGGTTGTGAGCGCACTGTTTCAAGAGTCGTTGGCAACCTGGAAGGTGTTGCTTCTTCCAAAGCAGACTTCAAAGAATCTACGGTGACGGTGGAATACGATCCCGCTAAAGTCACCATTGATAAAATCAAAAGTGCCGTGAACGGTGTTGGATACAAGTTTGTCGGTGAAAGACCAACGGCTGGGCAGAGGGAATCGAGTGATGAGGGGGTAGCGTAGAGGGCTTACATCCTCGGCTGGATGAAGGTTAGCGTGTGAATTAAAACTCCAATAACCAAAAGACAAAAATCAAGGGAGCCATCAACGCTTCAACGATTTTGTTTTTTGGTTTTTGGTCCTTCATTCTTGATGTGAAATAACCCTGTAACGTTGGACGGTCTTTTATACCTCGCAGTCCCTCCCCACGCCACTTATCCACATTTCTGTTTTTTGTTTCCAAACGAATGAGTCTATTCATGAAACTGACGCATCATGTTAAAGAGCTTCATTCGAATTTTCATCCGGTCAACTATCAAAGATGCTGGTTACTCGATCCTCCATATTGCGGGATTAACGTTGGGGCTGGCATCTTTTATCTTTATTACGCTTTATGTTCTCGATGAACTGAGTTTTGATCGATATCACGGTAAGGCCAATCGCATCTATCGCATTCATCAGAATTTTGAGAGTGACGGCCTGGGGGAAAAAGCTGCGAGTCTTCCGTTTCCAATTCTTGAACCGTTATTGAACGATTACAAAGGAGACATCGAAACCTATTGCCGATTCTTCAACTTCCAGGCACCATTCCTTACACTCGCAACCGAGGATGGTGATAAGTATTTCAACGAGAGCCGGGTCTATTTCACCGACTCTACACTCTTCAATGTTTTCGACTTCGAATTACTTGAGGGCAACCGCAGCACTGCACTTCGCGATCGTAATACAATTGTGATCACTAGATCGATGGCGGATAAATACTTCCCCAATGAAAGCCCTGTCGGGAAAACATTAAAGCTGCAACAACGAGTGGATCTATTGATCACCGGAGTCATCGCTGACACACCAGCTAACTCACATTTTGCGTTTGATTTCCTGATTTCATTCACAACCATCAAAGAGTTCTACGCAAGCGGAAACTATCCCACCAACTGGTCATGGAATCCGGTGTGGACATTTTTGCTTTTGAAAGATGAGGATTCAAGAAAAAAGATTGAAAACCATTTCCCGGCTTTCATCACCAAGTATTATCCGGAGGCTTATCACAAAAGCGTTACGCTTTTACTGTTCCCCCTGACCGACATCCATCTCCATTCAGCCATCGACTACGAGATCGCAGCGAATAATTCCCTTACGACACTCTATATTCTTGCCTCCATTGGTCTGGTTGTAATTGTCATCGCGGCCATCAACTTTATCAACCTTAGTACGGCACGATCGGCAAGGCGCTCATTGGAAGTTGGCATGCGTAAAACTTTGGGTGGCGAACGTAAAGAACTCATCCTTCAATTCCTGGTGGAATCGATTTGCTTTACACTACTCTCGACCATACTCGCCTTTGTGTTTGTCACGTGCCTTCTTCCATGGTTCAACGCGCTCGCTGAGAAAAATATTTCCGCATTATTGTTTCTACAACCAGTGTGGTTGATTGGCGGGCTGTTATTCCCGATCGTCCTGGGAACGGTGGCCGGCCTGTATCCTGCGTTTGTTTTGTCTTCCCTTCAGCCTGTCACCATCTTATCGAGGTCTACAAAGCACAATCCACGAAGCCGCCTTCGTCAGACGCTTGTCGTCTTTCAATTCGCGTTATCAATCATCCTTCTCATCGGGACCGGAGTCATTTTCGATCAGCTGAAGTTTCTGCGTGACGGCCAGACCGGTTTCGAAAAAGAAAATGTGATCCTGATTCCCGTAATGCGAACCGGATTGACCAATGCACAGTACGAAACATTAAAGGACGAATTTCTGGCGAACCGAAGAGTCATCGGTGTCACAGCTGTTGAAGACATCGTAGGTTCTAAACACCAGGTGTACTCTTATAAATTTGAAGGACTGCCGGAGACTCGACCGTTTCCTGCGTTGCAAGTCAGGCACGACTTTGCCAAAACATTCGATGTTAAGTTGCTTGCCGGTCGCGATTACAGTGAAGAATTCGTACGTGACGACAGCACCGGCCTTGTTGTGAATGAATCGCTTGTCAAGTCAATGGGATGGAAAACAAACGAAGAAGCTATCGGTAAACAATTCGATGACAATCCTGACCATAAGATCATCGGAGTAGTTAAAGACTTCAATTTTACTTCCCGCCACTCACAAGTTCGTCCACTGGTGCTTGACCTTGTCATGCATCCGGCATCGTTCAGTGTGTTCATTAAATACATCGCAGTTCGGATTAGTCCTGAAGATCGTCAATCGACCCTACAACACCTGCAAGACAAGTGGAAAACGATGCGCGATGGCTGGCCATTTGAATATTTCTTTATCGATAGCAACCTCAAAAATCTGTACAAAGCAGAAGACAAACTAAGCGCAGTGACTATGATCTTTTCCGGCCTTGCCATTGTTGTCGGATGTCTTGGACTGTTCGGACTTGCCACTTACGCTGCCCATTTGCGCAGCCGGGAGATGAGCATTCGCAAGGTACTTGGTGGCAGTGCACGGGAGATCTTCACCTTGTTCTGCAAAAGTTTCGTAACACAAATTGTCGTTGCTGTCGTCATCGCTCTACCAGCTGCGTGGCTGATTTTGGATTTGTGGTTGTCGACATTCTCTTATCGTACGGAGATATCCATCAAATGGCTTGTTGTCGGTCCACTTGTTGCCATGGTCATTGCACTAGTGACCGTCAGCTATCACGCGGTGTGGCTCAGCAATGCAGATCCAGCGAAGGTGCTGAAGGAGTGAAGGGTGGTGGTGGATAGTTTTCCATCGGGTTGAGAGCTTCCTTGAGAAAATTCCAATGATCAATGATCAAATAACAAATGGAGCAGTCAAGGGAGGTGACTTGTCACCGATGAAGGGGTGTAGGGGGTAATTCCAAAAATCAATGATCAAATATCAAATGAGAGGAGACTTGGCGGTGGATAATAATCTTTTATTGAAGTGAACGTACATCGACAAGATCCAGTGATCAATGATCAAATATCAAAGACACCCGTAACAGGAAAGAGATCTGTCTTCGTGGTCAAGATTTACTAAGCGCATCAATTCATAAAGACCCAAATTTATAGTTGGGGATTTAGTAGCTTTGCTGGATGTCTGATTATTCAAATCATGTGAGGCGGAAGGATCGTGAGAAGCCAGATCCTTCGTTTCTAAAAGAACTTCTGGAGAATAGTGTTTCGTGCTCGATTGCAGTAGAAAAGGATGGATTTCCTTTCATCCACGTTGCATTTTTCGTCTACGATGAGAAAGAGCACGAGATCATCTTTCATTTTTCCAAACACGGATATGCAGGTGAGCAAATCACGGACGGGAAGAAAGCTTCAATCTCCATTTACAAGTCTGGAAAACTTTATACCGCTGAAAAAGCCGTTGATTTTGGCTGCGAATACCAGAGCATCATTGTCTACGGACATATTTCGATACTTACCGATGAAGCCGAGCGGATGAATGCCATGCAGAAATTCTTCCTGAAATTTTTTGGCAACGTTACGCACGAATACGAAGCATTTACTAGTGCCCAAGCCAAACCTATTCATGTGGCGAAAATGAAAATCGAGAATTGGTTCGGCAAGGAGCACCTCGTTCCTGACTTTGCGAAGGATGCGTTTTACTTTCCTAAAAGCCTGGTGATCTGACAAGTCGACCGCTGGCACGAGCTATGCCAGCAGAATCATAAATTCAAAATGAAATAAATTCATGTTTCGACAAGGCAAACCGCGCGCATTTATCCACAACCTGCGTCTGGCCACGATGCTATCTTTTGTTGCGGGGGTTGTAAACATCTCAGGCGTACTCGCGATCAATACGCTGACAACAAACGTAACCGGACACTTTGCATTTTTTGCTGAGGAGTTTGTGGTTGGAGATTATTCTAAAGCTGTGGCGTTCGCCAGCTATATCCTTTTCTTTTTGCTGGGCGCGTTTTGCTGCAGCATTCTTGTTGA
>DASWTM010000123.1:0-9555 GCA_036402115.1 Chryseosolibacter sp. | reverse complement strand
GCTTGCACCGCCATATACCGGAACGATGTTGAGCGGCTTTACAGCGCGAGTGAAATTTTCAAAGTCGGTAGTGATCTGCATACACAGTTCACGCGTGGGGGCCAGGACTAAGGCTTGCGTGATGCGTTCAGATTCGTCAATTAGTTCAATAAGCGGCAAACCGAAGGCGGCAGTTTTACCAGTTCCGGTTTGAGCAAGGGCTACGATGTCCTGATTCCCTTCGAGCAGAACGGGAATTGCTTTAGCTTGTACTGGGGTGGGCTGTTCAAAACCTAACTTGCGGATGGCCGCAACAATTTGCCCGGAAAGTCCAAGGGCTTCAAAAGATTGCATGAATGATTTTTATGTAAAGCGCAAAGGTAGTCAAATAAAAGGGGACTACCTTGACACACACGAATATAGCGGAGGCGGGGCTTTTCACCGTTGGGTGTTGGCCGTTGGGAACTGTTGTCGGTAGTTTAGTTGGCAAACTGGGTGTATGTGGGAGGGCTTTAGCCGGGCACTCCGTAACTCCGACTTAAGTCGGAGGCTACTGCAGCGAGGCGACTTTAAGTCGCGGATTGATCTTGCTGCTTCAAAGACACTCTTCCATAGTGTCCTATCAAGCCAAACGCTAACACCCATCGCCAAAAGCATTTTGGGCGTGCCCCTTCCCGCACACGAAGCAACGCGCACGGGTCGTGCCTTCGCTACTCGCCACCAACCGCACTTGTCCACTTCGGGCTCAGACATGCCGCTCAGTCACTCACGCAGCCGTCATTTACGAAGAGGACCCGTTGATTACGATGTCGCGCCTTTTGCCAACTGCCAACTGTCAATTGCCAACTGCTTTTCTTATCTTCATCTCATGAAACAGTTTTTCAAAAAGCTAGCGTTCTTCACTGCATTCATTATTCCTTCGCTGGTGGTTGCCGGCTTTTACCTGGATGATTATTGGAATTTCCTTGCCATTGTCTTTTCGTTTTTGCTGATACCGCTAATCGATCAGTCGCTTGGAACAGATACAAGCAATGTGGCTGCAGATGAGGCAAAGATTGTAGGGGAAGAGTTTTACTATCGCTTCGTTACGTATGTGTGGACGTATGTTCAAATCGCATTCGTGGGTTGGGCTGCCTATGCCGTGACAACCGGCAAACTTAATTCCATTTGGGAGTGGGCCGCTTTCACGTTGAGTGTCGCACTCGTGACGGGTGGAATTGGCATCACCGTAGCGCACGAACTCGGTCACAAGAAATCAGCACTTGAACGATTCTATGGGAAGGTGCTGCTGATGACCGTCTCGTACATGCATTTCTATATTGAGCACAACCGCGGACATCACGTTCATGTTGCTACCCCGGAAGATCCGGCAACGGCTCATAAAGATGAAAACTTCTATGCCTTTTGGATCCGTTCCGTTTTCGGTGGCTACATCCACGCGTGGAAACTCCAGCGCGAAAGTCTCGCCCGGAAGAACAAATCTGTCTGGAGTATTCACAATGAAATGAGTTGGTTTGCGGTCCTTCCAATTCTGTTTTGTGCCGCACTGACGATTGTCTTCAGTATCATATTGAACCGGATCACGTGGGAAGTTCCTGTCTTTTTCTTCGCGCAAAGCTTCCTCGCATTTACGCTGCTTGAGTTAGTCAACTACATTGAACATTACGGCATCATGCGGAAAGAAATATCGGCTGGAAGATATGAGCGCGTCAATCCACTTCACTCCTGGAACGCCAGTCACATGCTCAGCAATTTCTTCCTGTTCCAGCTCCAGCGACATTCCGATCACCATGCTTTTGCATACAAGCGATACCAGGTGTTAAACCACTATGACGAAAGCCCTCAACTTCCCTTCGGTTACCCCACGATGATCATTATTGCGTTGGTTCCGCCCGTGTGGTTTGGGATGATGAATAGGAGATTGGAGCAGTGGGAAAGTGTTCGCCAAACGACAGAGGTCATTTGAAATTTTACATTTGAAATTTAGCGATTCGTCACGCTTTTGGGTATCTGCTCATTCGGTCCGACATCCAAAAAATAAAAAAGAGTAGCCCTCACAGACTACTCCTAAATTTCAAATGTAAAATGTCAAATGTAAAATTACTACACGTTATCCGATGTCAGCTTAGAGCTATAGTACTCCCTATTCATCCGAGCAATATTCGTCACGCTGATTCCCTTCGGACATTCCGCTTCACACGCGAGTGTATTGGAGCATGCACCGAAACCTTCGGCATCCATTTGCGCTACCATGTTTTCTGCACGCGTCTTGCGCTCAGGCTGTCCCTGCGGAAGCAATGCGTATTGAGAGATCTTGGCACTCACAAAAAGCATCGCTGACGAATTCTTACAAGCTGCAACACAAGCGCCACACTGAATACAGGCAGCAGCGTCAAACGCAGCATCCGCATCTTTTTTAGGGATAGCAATTTCGTTTGCATCCGGAACGCCACCGGTATTCACAGAGATGTATCCACCTGCCTGTTGAATTCTGTCGAATGAACTTCTGTCGACAACCAGATCCTTGATGATCGGGAATGCTTTTGCTCTCCATGGCTCAACGGTGATTGTCTGACCATCCTGAAATGAGCGCATGTGCAACTGACAAGTTGTTGTCTGAAGAGGTCCATGAGGACGGCCATTGATGTACATGCTGCACATCCCACAAATACCTTCCCGGCAATCGTGGTCAAATGCAACCGGATCTTCACCTTTCTTTACAAGGTCGTTGTTGAGCACATCGAACATTTCCAGGAAGGACATGTCTTGTGACACATGGTCGAGCTTGTAGGTTTTGAATTCACCTTTGGCTTCTTTGTTTTTTTGTCTCCAGACCTTAAGTGTAATTTTCATAGTCGGGTTCTCTCGTTATTCACCTCATCCCCAACCCTTCTCCTCAAGGAGAAGGGAGCGTTTCCCTCTCCTTGAGGAGAGGGATTAAGGGTGAGGTGATTGATTATTTATAACTACGTTGAGTTAATTTAACATTTTCAAATACCAGCTCTTCCTTATGCAACACCTCAGGCTGGTTATCGCCTTTGTATTCCCAGGCTGCCACGTACGCGAACTCATCGTCTTTGCGTAACGCTTCGCCATCCGGTGTCTGTGATTCTTCGCGGAAGTGACCTCCACAAGATTCTGATCTGTTGAGCGCATCGTCAACCATGAGCTCGCCCAACTCAATGAAGTCAGCTACACGGCCGGCTTTCTCGAGTTCCTGGTTCAACTCATTGTTGCTCCCTAACACATTCACGTTGCTCCAGAATTCAGCTTTGATCTCCTGAATCTTCTTCTTCGCTTTTTTTAAGCCTTCTTCTGTGCGCGACATTCCGCAGTACTCCCACATCGTCAGTCCGAGTTCGCGGTGCAGTTCGTCAACCGTTTTCTTGCCTTTAATGCTGAGAAGCTTGTTGATGCGACTGTTTACGCCCTCGAGTGCTTCCTTGAAAGCTGGATGATCTGTTTTAATCTTATCGTCCCAGCCGATGTTGGCAAGGTAATCGCCAATCGTTGCAGGGATTACGAAGTATCCGTCTGCAAGACCCTGCATCAGCGCACTTGCACCGAGGCGGTTCGCACCGTGATCGGAGAAGTTTGCTTCGCCAAGCGCGTAAAGTCCTGGAACAGTTGTCTGAAGGTTGTAGTCTACCCAGAGGCCACCCATTGTATAGTGAACTGCGGGGTAGATCATCATCGGCACTTCATATGGATTATCACCGGTGATCTGCTGATACATATCGAACAGGTTACCGTATTTCGCTTCGATCGTCTTTCTTCCATCGCGCTTGATCGCATCTGCAAAATCAAGGAACACAGCGAGGCCCGAGCCAACACCTTTTCCTTCATCGCATGCATACTTTGCGTTACGGGAAGCCACATCGCGCGGAACGAGGTTACCGAACGATGGATATTTTCTTTCGAGGAAGTAATCTCTTTCTGATTCTGGAATCTTTGCAGCGTCAACCGCTTTCAGTCCTGGTCTTGCGACTTTAGGCACCCACACCCGGCCATCATTTCTCAACGATTCCGACATCAACGTCAGTTTGGACTGGTGATCGCCCGAGACCGGAATACAGGTCGGGTGAATTTGCGTGAAACAAGGGTTACCGAACAACGCTCCTTTCTTATGTGCGCGCCATGCAGCCGTCACGTTGGATCCTTTCGCGTTGGTAGAAAGGAAGAACACGTTTCCGTATCCGCCTGTACACAACAACACGGCATGACCGCTGTGCGCTTCAATTTTTCCTGTGATGAGGTCACGCGTGATAATACCTCTTGCTTTGCCATCGCTTACCACCACATCGAGCATTTCTGTACGGTTGTACATCTTTACTTTTCCGTTGGCGATCTGACGATTCAACGCAGAGTATGCACCGAGCAACAATTGCTGTCCGGTCTGACCACGGGCGTAGAATGTGCGAGACACCTGTGCACCACCGAATGAGCGGTTGTCAAGGAGTCCACCATATTCACGTGCGAACGGTACACCTTGTGCAACACACTGGTCAATAATATTAACGCTGACTTCTGCCAGGCGATAAACGTTTCCTTCGCGCGCGCGGTAGTCGCCACCTTTTACGGTGTCATAAAACAGACGATATACACTATCGCCATCGTTGCGATAATTTTTAGCTGCGTTGATACCACCTTGTGCTGCGATACTGTGCGCACGTCTTGGACTATCCTGGAAACAAAACGCTTTTACGTTATAGCCGAGCTCGGCAAGTGATGCAGCAGCAGAAGCTCCCGCGAGTCCGGTGCCGACAACGATAATTTCATACTTACGCTTATTCGCAGGGTTTACGAGCTTAAGGTTGAATTTGTGTTTCGACCACTTTTCTGCCAGCGGGCCTTCTGGAATTTTAGAATCTAATTTCATTTTGAAAATATCTTAGATCAGTCCAAAAACATTACGATAGGAATCAACGCGAACAATGCCGGAACGATGATGGCAAAGGCGATCCCAACCACTCTTATAACAGGATTATACTTCACATGGTTTAGGCCGAGCGTCTGGAACGCACTCCCAAATCCATGATAGAGATGGAATGCAAGAAGTACCATGCTGACAATATAGATGGCAACGTACCACCACTGGCTGTACGCGGCATCCACCACCGCGTAGAGATTTTTGTAATCTACCCCATCATACTTCGCGGTAGCAATTCCACCCCAGTGCATTTCATACCAGAAACCACGAAGGTGGATTATAAGGAATAGAGCGATGAACGTTCCAAGGATTCCCATGTTGCGGGAAGTCCAGTGTGACGTGTTATTTGAGACTGCATAGCCTTGGGGCCCACGCGCTGCACGGTTTCTTCTTGTTAAAATGATCGCCCATATGATATGGATGAGTATGAACGCATAGTTAACATAGGAGATAACTTTGATCAGCGGATTGGACGTCATGAAATGCGCATACACATTGAACGCTTGTCCTTCATCATTCTTGAGAAGCTGAAGATTACCTGCGAGGTGCACTGCGAGGAAGAGAATCAGAAACAGACCCGTCAGAGCCATCAACGCTTTTCTGCCAATGGTACTGGACAGAAGATTTGAAAACCAATTCATAGTTAAGTTTTAACTGAGGAGTTTTAGGTTGCGCCAAAAATAGTCCTCAATGGTTTACCAAACAATGAACAGATTTATTTTAAAAATGTTCTAAATAGAGACAAGCAGGGAACTTTATCACAACGCTTCGAAGAGCAGGACAATTAAACCGATCGCTGATAACATCACTAACAAAAACCACTCACGTTTTAAGAACTGGGTGATCTTTTCAAAAATGAATTTCATAAAACAGTTAAAAAATTTTCGATAATCAATCAAAAAGTAAGCCTCGCGAGTAAACGTTTGGTTATCAATATATTATAGAAATATAGTCGGCATGCAGCCTATTTAAAAGTACCTAATCGGAGGTCTGAAATCCCGTTTTGGGACGATGGGCATAGCGGGAAGATTTAGACGAGGCCAGTCGATGATCTCAAGTTCAATTTTTTTTGAGCGGACTAACATTCTCGACATCAGTTGTCTATTCGGGTCATTAGTATTGTTAGGAGACAGAAACCTCCATGCGAGCAAACAAAAAATGAAGCTGACGATTAACTTTACACTTCAACCACTACTTGATTCATGTATCTGATCTTTGATACGGAGACCACTGGTATTCCGCATAACAAGACTGCACCCATCAGCGACCTTGACAACTGGCCAAGAGTTGTACAACTCGCGTGGCAGTTGCACGACAACAAAGGAAAGTTGCTTTCACAGCACAACTACATCATCAAGCCGGAAGGATTTGATATTCCCTACAAAGCAGAACAAGTACATGGCATCTCCACGAAGCGCGCTTTGGCGGAGGGTCATGACATGATCAAGGTGCTGGAGGCGTTCCTCAGTGATCTGAAGAATACAAAAAGACTTGTCGGACATAATATAGAGTTCGATATCAGCATTCTTGGTGCTGAACTGCTGCGGAAACAATTTCTGATCGATGAGTTTGTCAATCTTGACAAGATCGATACGGGAATTGCCTCAACCGAATTTTGCCAACTGACGGGCGGCATTGGTGGCCGATTAAAGATGCCACGCCTGGTTGAGCTGCACGAAAAACTGTTTGGAAAAGATTTCGGTGATGCCCACGATGCATCTTACGATGTCGCGGCCACAGCACGTTGTTATTTTGGGCTGCTCACTAGAAAAGTAGTTGCCCCCTTTGATGCAACGCTTCCTGATGAGATCGTCTACGAGGAGCCTAAACTCGAAGACGCAAACTTTACCAAGCGCGAAAAGAAAAAAGAAGCTGCCTATTCGCTCACCGATACGCCTGCCGTTCTCTCCGATAAACCGTTTGTTCATCTACACGCGCACTCACAATTCTCTGTGCTCCAGGCCACACCAGACGTGAAGGCGATGGTGACGAAAGCAAAAGAGCATGGGATGCCAGCGGTTGCCATCACAGATCTCGGTAACATGTACGGTGCGTTTAAGTTTGTTCGCGAAGCGCTTAACCATCAACTTAAACCGATTGTTGGCTGCGAGTTCTTCATCGCTGACGAAAGAAAGAAACTAAAGTTTACAAAGGATAACCCGGACAAGCGCTATCAGCAGGTATTGATTGCCAAAAACAAGAATGGTTATCACAACCTGGCAAAACTGAGTTCACTTGGCTTTACGGAAGGTCTTTACGGAATCTATCCGCGTATAGACAAAGAGTTAGTTCAGCAATACAAAACGGATCTGATTGCTACGACCGGAAACCTCCACAGTGAAGTGCCGCACCTGATCCTCCACGTTGGTGAAAAGCAAGCCGAGGAAGCATTCAAGTGGTGGCATTCTGTGTTTGGTGAAGATTTCTACGTTGAGATCAATCGACACGGCATTGCGGAAGAAGACCACGTGAATGAAACACTCCTTCGATTCGCCAATAGGTACAACGTAAAATATTTCGCAGCCAACGAATGCTTCTACCTCGACAAAGATGAAGCTCCAGCCCACGATGTACTACTCTGTATTAAAGAAGGTGAATTCAAGTCGACTCCAATCGGATATGGCCGCGGTCATCGCCTGGGATTGTCCAACGATCAGTATTATTTCAAGTCGCAGGACGAAATGAAGTCCATCTTCCGCGATATGCCGGAAGCGATCGACACCATTTCCGAAATCCTCGACAAGATTGAAAGCTATACACTCGAACGGAACGTGCTTCTTCCGAAGTTCGATATTCCAAAGGAATTTAATACGGAAGACGAGTACCTACGTCACCTCACCTACGAAGGCGCGAAGAAGCGCTATGCGGAAATCACGCCCGCCATCCGCGAGCGTCTTGATTTCGAATTAGCTACGATTCAAAAAACCGGTTACCCGGGATACTTCCTCATTGTACAGGATTTCACCTCGAAGGCGCGTGAAATGGGTGTAAGCGTGGGGCCAGGTCGTGGCTCTGCCGCAGGTTCCGCGGTAGCGTATTGTATTGGAATTACAAACGTGGATCCGATCAAGTACGATCTACTCTTTGAGCGTTTCCTCAACCCCGATCGTGTATCACTTCCCGATATCGATATCGATTTTGATGATGCCGGTCGCGACAGCGTTCTGAAATACGTAATTGATAAATATGGAAAGAGTCAGGTAGCGCAGATCATTACGTATGGTACGATGGCTGCAAAGTCATCCATTCGCGATTGTGCTCGTGTGATGGAGCTTCCGCTGAACGAAGCGAACATCCTCGCCAAGATGATTCCTGAAAAACCGGGAACAACACTGGACATGGCGTTCCAGGAAGTGAAGGAACTAGCCGACATCAAAAAAGGATCAGACCTGAAAGCGGATGTCATCAAGCAGGCTGTTATCCTTGAAGGTTCTGTGCGAAATACCGGTGTGCATGCCTGCGGTGTGATCATTACACCGGACGATCTTACGAAGTTCGTTCCCGTGGCGACTGCGAAAGATTCCGATATGCTCGTCACGCAGTTCGACAACAGTGTGGTGGAAAGTGCCGGCATGTTGAAGATGGACTTCCTAGGTCTGACAACACTGACCATCATCACGACTACCATTAAAAATGTTAAGAAGAGTCGCGGGATTGATATAGTAGTCGATGAGATTCCACTTGACGATGTAAAAACGTATCAGCTCTTCCAGCGAGGTGAAACAACCGGAACGTTCCAGTTTGAAAGTGTCGGGATGCAGAAATACCTGCGTCAGCTGAAACCGGATAAGTTCGAAGATTTGATTGCGATGAACGCGTTGTATCGTCCAGGTCCAATGGAATACATTCCTGCGTTCATCAATCGTAAGCATGGGCGCGAACCAATCAAGTATGATTTGCCAGCGATGGAAGAATTTCTCGCGGAAACGTATGGTATCACGGTGTACCAGGAGCAGGTAATGCTTTTGTCACAGAAGCTTGCAGGATTCAGCAAAGGTGATGCTGACGTTCTGCGTAAAGCGATGGGTAAAAAGCAGAAAGCCGTTCTCGATAAGATGAAGGACAAATTCATCGAGGGCTGTAAGAAAAACGGGCATGACCAGGCCATCTGTGAAAAAGTATGGACCGACTGGGAAGCGTTCGCACAATACGCGTTCAACAAATCACACTCGACCTGCTACTCGCTGATCGCGTATCACACGGCATACCTGAAAGCCAATTATCCGGCTGAATACATGGCTGCGGTGTTGACGCACTCGCAAAGCAACTTGGAAAACGTGACGTTCTTCATTGAGGAATGCCGCAACCTGGGAATAAAAGTTCTTGGGCCGCACGTTAATGAGTCTGGAATTTATTTTGAAGTAAACAAGCAAGGTGAAATTCGTTTCGGACTTGGTGCGATCAAAGGTGCGGGTGATGCTGCTGTTGAGGCAATCATCCAGGAACGCGAAGCCAAAGGTCCTTTCGCTGACATTTTTGATTTCGCTAAACGATTGAGTGCACGTTCGGTAAATAAGAAAACGTTCGAATGTCTTGCGTTGTCGGGAGCATTCGACTGCTGGAAAGAACTTCACAGGAGACAATATATTTATTCCCGTGAAGGCGATATCAGCCTTGTTGAAAAGGCGATCAAGTATGCTGCGAAG
>DASWTM010000122.1:0-2068 GCA_036402115.1 Chryseosolibacter sp. | reverse complement strand
ACAAAGACTGACAGCCTTATGTCAGTAGCATATAGTTTTAAGATTATTTGAACCACGCAGAAACACTCAAAACCTGCTCTTTGCTGTGGCTCACATACTTCTCGATTCGGAGGCTTTCCGGCACTTTATGGTCGACAAACCATTCGGTTTTATAGATCATGAGCAAGAGATAGAGTGCTGGGATAGCCGAGAAAACAAATAAAAACTTCGGTACTGATTTCGTAGTGGATTTATTCATCAGCAAAAGAATGTACGAGGCCACCAGAAGGATGAAAATTGAAATCAGCACGTAAAGCGGGTGAATGCTGGCCAACTCAGATTTGAAGCTTTTCGATCCGTCAATACCGCCTTCGATGAATATTTGCGTGTCGATGCTGCCTTCATAGATGAGCTGCCCAACGAGGCCATCGTCTTTTTCTAACGCTTTGAAGTCAATGATCAGCGAGTTGTCAAGCGTGTCCCGGACAATGTTGATCCCTGAAACTTCGCGTGAACTCTTGAGTACTTTAAAGTACAGGATCTCTGCACCCGTGTCTACTTTGATTTTAATTGGGGCATAAACGTTCTCCCGTTTTATTGTTTCCTGACCTTGATTGAAAAAATAACAGTATGCTGAGACAACGTCTGAATTGATGGCAATGGTTGTGTCGTTGCTGGCTTTTAGCAATTTAAGAGGCGCGTCTTCGGCCGTCTCTTTGTCGATGATCATGGTGCGGATCGGGTCGACATAGAACGTTGGTTCCCGTTGCTTTTCGCCTACGTAGATGAAATAGTATCCGAACACAATAGTGATGGCAATGGAAATGACAGAACTAATGATCATATCCCAGGCGCGCTGTGACATATGAGGGGTATAGGGGTTAGAAGTGGTTAAAGTTACGAATTTGTCAGGACATGTCGCCTGGCAATTCGAGCCACATTAATCCGTTGATTGAACGCTTTGTAAGCTGCTTTCGTAGCTCCTAACGGAGTTTCAGCGCCATTAATGCAGCATAATCTTTAAAACTGTTCGCTCCCCATTAAAGGCACTTTAAAAGATGTATTGTTCAACCTTTGTTCCGGACAACGGGATTTAAGTTGCACAGATGAAGCTGCGTTAGAAGGGGAACAGTTTTCTTACGAAGCGCGGGTCAACAAACAAACTAACCGTGGACGAGAACGAGAAACTCACTATCCCTGTCATCGAAGAGCAGCTAACGGTCGATAAAGAAATGATGACGACCGGTAGCCTGCACGTTAGGAAACGAGTGGAGGAGGTTGCTACTCCAGTCGAGGCAACGCTTACGAGCGAGTCGTATACGATCGAGCGGATACCCAAGGATCAAATTGTTGAGAAGGCCCCGGAGCCAATGCGGAATGAAGGTGATCGCATCATTATTTCCGTAGTGGAGGAGCGCCTGGTCGTTGAGAAGCGGTTAGTTCTCGTTGAAGAAATTCACATGATAAAAAAGCAGGAGTCGCGCGACTATCGCGAGGAAGTCACCCTGAGAAAAGAAGTAGTTGAAGTTGAGCGGAAAACGGCATCCGAGTAAATAAGTATTCACACGAAACCAAAAAAAATTATGGCACAGACAGTAATTGGAATTTTTGACAATCGAACAAATGCTGAGCAGGCAGTTCAACGCCTGGTGGCAGAGGGCTATGGCCAGGAAGAAATCGATATTTCCATGCAGAGCAGTGAACGCTCGTACGGCAGCGATAACAGCGATTCGTCCGGAGACGGATTCGGAGATAAAGTAAGTCGATTCTTTTCGAATCTATTTGACGATGAAGATGAATCAAACCGCTATACTACGATGGCACGCAGTGGAACCGTTGTATCGGTGCAAACTGAAACGTCAACCATGGCTAGCCGCGCAGCCGAAATTCTCGATGCTGCAGGCGCGATCGATGTGGATGAACAAAGCCGCATGAGTTCGGCTATAACTTCGTCCGACAGCGAGCCTACTTTTGGTGCAAGTGTTTCTCCGGGCACCCCGATGGCAAGTGCAGACTCATTTGAGGATAACCTCACTGATGATACAATCTCACGTTCAAGCATAACCGATGACATTGACAATCGTTCCAT
>DASWTM010000121.1:0-2272 GCA_036402115.1 Chryseosolibacter sp. | reverse complement strand
AGATCGCGCATAGCCGTTTCGTTAATGAGAACATTGGTGCCGAGCGAGTCTGCGGGAAACTCATTCGAAAAATTTCTTCCAGCGACAATCTGAAGTCCAATCGTTTTAATGTAGTCATAGTCGATCGCAAAGAAATGCGCATGGAGATTAGACTCGGGCCTTCCTTTCGCAGAAACTTCAGAACCGCCAATGGATCCTGCGCTTCCCATTGGCACAGTAGAGTGCGTAACGCTAGTGACGCGTGAATCGCCTTCAAGCTTTCGTTTGAAAACCAGCAGGTTTTGTCGGAGGGCGCCTACATTCTCTATTACTACAATCTGCTCTTTGTCATAACCGAGACGCATGTTTTGCATGTAATGCAGTTGCTGATAGGCCACGATCGTGGCGATGATCAAAGTTGTTGAAATAGCAAACTGAAAAACCACAAGTGCTCCTCTTAACTTACTCATTCCGCCACCACCCGGTGCTGCGCTCTTTAGCACGCGCAATGTTTTAACAGAAGAAAGGTAAAGTGCTGGATAGGCTCCTGCCAGCAACCCCACGATAAGACCGAGTGCAAGCACCAGCGGAAATACATCCGGTGAAAGGAAGAAAGAAATTTCAATGGTTTTACCGGTGAGCTGATTGAAGAAAGGAAGTAGTAAAAAGACAAATCCCACCGCAAAAACGAGCGCGATCATTGCAAGGATCATCGACTCCACAAGAAACTGTGTCATCAGTTGACTTCGGACTGACCCGAGCGTCTTTCGAATTCCGATCTCCATTAAACGCTTAGCCGATCCAGCGGTAGAAAGATTCATGAAGTTGATACACGCGAGCAACAACACGAATACGGCAAGTGCTCCGAAGATATAAACATTGTTAATGTCACCGTTTGCTTCAATCTCATATTTTGTGTGTGAGTGCAAGTGAATCTTTGATAACGGCATCAGGAAAAATTTCCAGCTGTTAACAGTCTTTGCTGCGTCAGCATGCGTCATTCCGAGGTCTTCCTGTATTTCGGGCACCACATATTTTTCAACTAGTTCGGGAAATTTGCGCTCGAGTGCATTTGCATCTGCGTGTTCATTAAGCAAGAGGTATGTAAAGAAGCCAACGTTGCTCCAGCTTTGCCGCATCTTCACCAGGGGAAATCCGGCCATGCTAATGATACCGTTATAATGGAAATGTGAATTATCTGGGATTTTATCATAAATGCCTGTGACCTTCATCTCTCCATACCTGCGCGTGGTCAGCGTCTCGCCAAGTGCAGGTCCGTCACCAAAGTATTTTTTTGCAAGCACAGTTGACAGGACAATGCTATTTGGCTCCGTCAGTGCGTTTGCAACATTTCCTTCGATCAAGGGAATGGAAAAAACTTCGAAAAAATTTGAATCTGCAAACACGAGCAACTCTTCCTTCACATTCACATCACCATGCTTAATGTATTCTGTGACCGGGCCGGTCAGCCGTGTCACTTCCTCAATTTCCGGATAGTCACTTTTCATGCCGGGACCTACGGCAACATCAACGGTTGGGTAAAGATCAACGCCACCGTTCTGCTCGAGCTGAAGGCCAACGCGGTAGATGTCCTTGTATCGTTTTGCGTATTGATCGTAGCTGAGCTCATCCACTACGAACGCTGCGATCAAAAGAAAGCACGTGAGCCCAATGGCAAGGCCGAAAATGTTGATCGCTGAAAAAGCTTTTTTCTTAGTAAGATTGCGCCAACCGATGGTGAAGTAATTTTTTAGCATAGCGAGAGTTACTTGGCTTGAATGTTCATTGATGTTTTGTCTCCGGATATTTCTCCAGCGGAAAAACCGGAGCACATTCCAGATGAAATAGAGGTTGGCTTTGCGCTTGCTTTGTTTTACCGTGCGGTCAAACAGTTCGTAGGCATCGCCCTGAATCTCCTCAAGGCGATCACGTCTGCAGTACCATTGCAGAAACCGGTCGGCCCATTTTGGAGGTTGTGGTGTCATATCAGTTTATACTGCAATGCAATGCGAGGGATACGGTCAAAGAGCTGATTTCTTTTTTCGTGTGCTTCCTGGAGTGTGCGTTTACCGAGCGCGGTAAGAAGGAAAATTCTTTTTCGTCTTCCCCCGCGCGCATCCGTGGGTGCGCTCATTTTAGATTTTAAAAGACCTTTGTCCTCCAGCCGAGTCAGCACTGCGTGAACTGCGCTAATATTAAGCTCACGCCCTGTTTGGCTTTTCAATTCATCCATGACTGAAATGCCATAGGCTTCAGGGTGCAATACCCCAACCATCAGCATGATCAACTCTTC
>DASWTM010000120.1:0-23903 GCA_036402115.1 Chryseosolibacter sp. | reverse complement strand
GATGGGTACCGTGTTGACAAACAAGTACGCGGAAGGTCTTCCGGGGAAACGTTACTATGGCGGCTGTGAAGTAGTTGATGAAATTGAGCAATTGGCTATTGATCGTGCAAAAGAATTGTTCGGTGCCGAATGGGCAAACGTTCAGCCGCACTCAGGTGCACAGGCGAACGCAGCGGTCATGCTCGCTTGCCTCAAGCCTGGCGATAAAATTTTAGGATTCGACTTATCCCATGGTGGCCACCTCACACACGGATCCCCGGTAAACTTTTCAGGTAAACTTTATCAACCTGTTTTCTACGGAGTCGAACAGGAGACTGGTAAAATCGATTTCGACAAAGTAATTGAGACGGCTCAGCGCGAGAAACCAAAGATGATTATCTGCGGTGCTTCGGCCTATAGCCGCGACTGGGATTACGAAAAACTGCGCAAGGCGGCTGACAGTGTAGGTGCTATTCTTCTGGCAGATATTTCACACCCCGCAGGATTGATCGCGAGAGGCTTGCTGAATGATCCAATGGAGCATTGTCATGTAGTAACAACAACAACACACAAAACACTTCGTGGACCGCGCGGTGGAATGATCATGGTTGGAAAGAACGTTGACAATCCGCTGGGCATCAAAACACCAAAAGGCGAAATCCGAAAGATCGGATCGATCCTCGACTCTGGTGTATTTCCGGGCACACAAGGAGGTCCGTTGGAGCATGTGATCGCAGCAAAAGCAATCGCATTCCAGGAAGCGTTGTCTGACGAGTATCTCGAATACATTGTTCAGGTGGCCAAGAATGCAAAGGCAATGGCGGATGCATTCACAGCAAAAGGATACAAGATCATTTCTGGCGGAACAGACAATCACCTTATGCTGATCGACCTTCGCTCGAAGAAACTTACCGGTAAGCAAGCAGAAGAATCGTTGATCAAAGCCGATATCACGATTAACAAAAACATGGTTCCGTTCGACACACAATCTCCGATGGTAACTTCTGGCATGCGCATCGGAACACCAGCAATCACTACAAGAGGTATGATGGAGAAAGATGTGGTGAAAGTGGTTGAACTGATTGATGAAGCCCTTCAAAAACCGGAAGACGATAAGCACCTCAAAGCAGTGAAACGTAAAGTGAACCGTTTCGTGGAGAAGTTTCCGTTGTACTAACGGATTGCATTTTTAATTACGTTTTGTCATGCCACTGGATCAGCCGCAGGAAGAAAAGGAAATGAGTTTCCTCGAACATCTCGAGGAGTTGAGATGGCACGTGGTGCGCTCTCTGATCGCGATCGTCTTTTTTATGATCTTCGCGTTCGTCAACATTGAATGGATTTTCACGAACATCCTTTTCGCGCCAGGCCGTGTCGATTTTCCAACGTTCATTTATCTGTGTAAGCTAGGCCATCTTGTAGGTTCACCGGATGCATTCTGCGTAGAGCAGATTCCATTCAAAGTGCAGAGCCGCCTCATGACAGGACAGTTTACCATGTCGATCACTGCGTCTTTCGTGATCGGACTTGTCATAGCATTTCCTTATGTGGTATGGGAGTTCTGGAGATTTATCCGTCCAGGGCTTTATACAAGAGAACGCAAGTCATCGCGCGGTGCGGTTGCTGCTGTATCCTTCCTGTTTTTGCTTGGAGTAGGCTTCGGCTATTACGTGATGTCGCCAATGATGATCGCCTTCCTCGCGAATTATACCATCAGCGACATGATTGTCAATGAATTTGACATCACGTCTTATATCGGTACAATTGTTACCGTTGTGCTCGGTAGCGGATTGTTGTTCCAACTTCCCGTGGTGATTTTCTTCCTGACTAAAATCGGAATCGTGACACCGCAGTTCTTGCGTCAGTATCGCAAGCATGCAATCGTAATCATTCTTATTCTCGGAGCGATCGTTACACCATCCGCTGACCCGCTGAGCCAGGCGTTGATCTCCGTTCCGTTGTATCTCTTATACGAAATCAGTATCTTGATTTCAGGCCGTGTGATGCGCGCGAAGCTTAAGCAAGAAGCCATCGAAAAAGCAAACGAACAAGAATCAGCAATATGATGCCTAAAATCGCCATTGGTTGTGACCACGCAGGTTTCGAATACAAGGAAAACCTAAGGTTGTGGCTGGAAAAGAACGGATATACCGTAAAGGATTTTGGAACCCACAGCAAAGATTCAGTAGACTATCCTGACTTCGCGCATGCGGTCGCCAATGCCGTTGAGCGGAAAGAGTGGGAGCTTGGAGTGCTGATTTGCGGAAGTGCGAACGGTGTTGCCATTGCGGCCAACAAGCATCAGGGCATTCGTGCAGCCATCTGCTGGAATGAAGAGCTTGCGAGTCTTGCACGTCAGCACAACAACGCCAATATCGTTTGTCTGCCTGCGCGATTTATACCCTATGAACTCGCGGAGAAAATTACGGATCGGTTTTTACACGAAAACTTTGAAGGCGGCCGCCACGCGAAACGTGTCGCGAAGATCAGCTGCTAATTTCTTTTCAGATAGATATCTCCCTCTTTTGAATACTTGAGCCGCTCCTGCGGGAAGCGATTGAAAAAGGGCACGAGCAGATTTTCCGGATCAACAATCGCATCGGGCTTGTCAGTATTGAGGTGGTGATATACTTCCGTGATGTTCTCGTAATAATCCGGACTCAAAAAAACATCCTGCGAAAGCTTCCAGTTCAGGTAAGGCATGCCGAGTTGGTTGTGGTAGTACCAGCTCATATCGTTTGCCAGCACAGCAACCTTCTTGTCAACAAGTCCTCGTGCAGATTCCTTTACGACAAGCTTATCGTAATTGACGCGGTTAAGCTTTCCAAAACTTGCCAGGTAGCCCATCGTAATCACACCAAGTATCAGCACCCAACTGTTTAACTCCAGAAACTTTCGCCTCCGGATCGACAGGAAAAAATGCGTAAAGATTAGCGCAAGTGCCGGGATGAAAACAATCAGATTTTGAGGTCTTACATTCTTAGCGTAGAAGAAATACACAAGTGTAAAGCCCATCCACAGGAACATTATCTGTAGCACCTGCGCCTGATATTTGCTGAGACGAGCTTCGCGCTGAAGCATAACGACAGAGATCACCAGGAAGGCTAATGGAAGAATGCTGATTGTCAAAATCCCGCCAGCACTCATCAGCACATCTCGCTTGAATGTAAGGTTAGCCAGGTAGTAATACTCCCACATTTTCCCGAGTGAGTCGTTGAGGTACGAAATGGACATCACCAGCAAATGCGGCAGCAGAAAACCGAACAAAAGGAGCAAAAATTTCCGCGGTGTCGATCGTGTAAAGAATACAAGCACAATCATCACCCACAGAATGTAAATGCTGAAGGCAAAGGAGAACAGCGATGCAATACTGATAAATAATCCAAGATTGAAGATTGTTTCATCGTACTGAACGCGGAATTCGATCTCTTTAAAAAGGTTGTTCAACGCCAGTAAGAGAAATGAAAAACCAATTAAATCTCCAGTGAGTGCAAGTGTATCGAAAGACACAAAGAACAGCAGAACGAACAAGAATGACGGAATGTAGGTGTTCTCGTTAAACACCTTCCGGGTGATGAACATGATCCCCAGGTAAGCGGCCTGTAGAAAAATCAGAATAAAAGCGACTATGTGACGTGCGAGAATAGACCTTCCACACAGCGACTCCATACTTTCATGGAACCAGGCGGTTAACGGAGCTGTGTTATCCACTACATCCACATACATGCTTTTACCTTCGTTGAGGCGTTCTCCAATCAGGATGCTTTTTAACTCGGGAATAGTAGTTCCTGGATTATCAATGAAAAGCGGCATGTAAATGATCAGCATTATGATCAGAACTGCAACCAGGCGGTAGGGATCATTAATGCGAAAATACCGGATGAGCATGCGGGCTAAGTTGGCGCGAAAATTAGATTAGTAAATCTGAAGATTAAAGCGGAATCTGTTGTTTTTTATTACAGATAACTCGTCTTTCGCTACCTTTAGGCTTACAGTATGGCAGGCAGTACACGACAACAGAAATTTAGCCGGTTAATTCAAAAAGAATTAAGCGAAATCTTCCAGCGCGACAGGCGTGGCATTCTGGGCGGCACTTTTATCACCATCGCGGATGTTCGTGTGAGCCCGGATTTAGGCGTTGCCAGGATTTACATCAGTATGCTTCTAGCGAAGGACAAGCAGAAGACGCTGGAAACACTTAATCTGCACAAGAAGGAAATCCGTAAAGAACTCGGTGAGAAGATCGGCAAGCAGGTGAGGATCATTCCCGAACTCATTTTCGAGATTGACGAAGTGGAAGAAAACGCTCAACGCATCGAGGATATCATTAAAAACCTTAACATTCCACCGGCTGATAAAGGTCAATAAGGTTGAACTTTCCGTTTTACATAGCAAAGCGATATTTCTTTTCGAAGAGGAAAGCAAACTTCATTAACATTATTTCCATTCTTTCCATGGGTGGAGTGGCGTTCATTACAGCAGCGCTCATCATCGTACTGTCGATCTTCAATGGATTGGAAAGTTTGCTCAGCTCGCTCAACAGTTCGTTCGATCCAGAAATAAAGATCGTTGCACGTCAGGGCAAATCCTTCGAAAGCACCAAGGCTCTTCTCGATAAAGTGAAATCGGTCGATGGCGTTGATATCGTCACCGAAGTGATCGAAGACTACGCTTATGTTCGCTACCGCGATGCAAATCAGGTAATCACGCTAAAGGGTGTTGGCGAAAACTTCATTCAACAGAACCGCATTCCTAAAGAAAACATTGTCGAAGGTGATCTCAAGCTTCACGAAGCCGGAATTCCGTATGCGATTGTCGGCCGCGGCATTCAGTACACCTTGTCGATCGCGGTGAACGAACCGCTGTTTCCGCTCCAGCTTTTCTACATTAAGAATGTCAAATCGGTGGGTCTCGATCCATCCAAACTTTACACGAAGAAGAACATTATTCCGGGGGGCGTTTTCAGCATTGTGCAGAACTTCGATGAAAATTACATCATTGTTCCGCTGGACTTCGCGGCCGAGCTTCTGTCGTACGACAATCGCAGAACTTCACTCGAAGTTAAAGTGAAGCCGACCAGTAACCCAACCGTTGTAGAGTCAGCGATTCAACAGGCACTCGGCAATTCGTTTGACGTCCTCAACAACGAGGAACAACATAAAGATCTTTATACACTGCTCCGGATGGAGAAGCTGTTCGCTTTCATCGCGCTTGCACTCTTACTGCTGGTTGGTTCTATCAACATATTCTTTACCCTGATGATGCTTGCCCTTGATAAGAAAAAGGACATTTCGATCCTGGCAGCAATGGGAGCGAACACGGGCCATATCCGGAATATCTTTATGACGGAAGGTGCTATGATCGCTTTTATTGGAGCTGGCATCGGCCTTATACTGGGAGGAGCGTTCTGTTACCTGCAGCTGGAATACGGCATCATTTCCATGGGCATGGAAACATCGGTTACGCAGGGCTATCCCATCAAAGTAAAAGCTCTCGATTTTGTTTCAGCGTTCGCAGTGGTAAGCATTATCACAGTTATCATTTCTTTCCATCCCGCCAAGCTTGCATCCCGGTTTGCAGCGGTCAGGCACCTGTAAGATTCGTGTAACATCTGGCCGGAATTCGTAGGATTTTATTACGTAATATTACGTACATTAGAGATTCCGTTTCATTCAAAATGGCCGGTTTTCATGAAAGTCTCTGCCTCGCAACCGTTCCAGATCATTTATTCGCTGTATCAACACGAATACCTGGGGTTCATTTTTGAGTCCTACATTGTGCATTTGGACGACAAAGGCAAGCTTACCTATCAGCATCAAAACATTTCAGCGAAGAATGCACGTGAGTTTTCAAAGGGATTAGACGATCGGGATTTCGAACTTATCGAGATCATGGACTCGATGCAGCAGGATGCGATCGTGAAAAAATTTTCTCCCAAGATCGTTAAGCCGGAGGAGTTCCTCACGAAAACCTATGACAAGGTAAAAGGTAGCGAACTGCTGCAGGAGCAGATTGAGGACTACATGGAGAAGCGCAGGGCGAAAGTTCTGGAAAAGCTTCGCGGCAAAATGCTTTTTGAAATGGGCAACGATGGTGAGCCAACCTGGCGGAAAGTGGAAGTCCTCGATAAGCGCGCCACCATCCAGTTCCACTTCATACGCACCAACGATCAGACGAATTATTATCCAACGATTTTCTATCAAGGAAAAAAACTCGAGCTGCCAAATGAATCCGCCTACCTGGTGTGTAAGAATCCTGCATGGATGGTGCTTGACGGAAAACTGTATGGCTTCGAAAAGCATGTGGACGGGAAGAAACTCATTCCGTTTCTCAGCAAGAAATTTGTTGTTATTCCCAAGAATGTTGAAGAGACCTATTACAATCGATTTGTCGCACCATTGATCGCATCCTTCGATGACGTGGAGGCAAACGGTTTTGAAATCAATAAAAGCACATACGATCCACATCCGGTGCTTACACTTTCGGAACTGCATACAGCACAGGCTTCGACTGTACCATCGTTATTCGAATCAGGAAATAATGGGTCTGCAGACGAGGGCAGTGACGAATCGGGAAAGATTGTGTTCGACTTGTCGTTCAAGTACGGCAAGCATCGCTTCCGCGGAGATAACATTGGGCCGGTAAGTGTTACGGTTGAGAAGCAGGAGACTGGCTACGTGTTCCACCGCGTCACACGTAAATCAGAAACAGAAAAGAATTTCCTTCATACCCTTCAGAAGTTAGGCCTGGCCATGAAAGGATTTCGAGTTGCCATTCCGAAATCGGAAGCGTTCTCGTGGCTGAATGAAAATCGTGTCAACCTGTTGAACCTTGGCTTTGAAGTAAGTCAGCCGGAGAGTCGTGATAAAAAATACTTTGTTGGTAAGGCAGTCATTGAAGTCGAGGTAAAAGAGAACATCGACTGGTTCGACATTCACGCGAAGATCCGCTTCGGTGAATTTGAAATTCCATTCAAAGATCTGCGCAAGCTCATCCTTCGGAAAAAAGTTGAGTTCAAACTACCAAATGGTGAAATCGCGATTATTCCGGAAATCTGGCTAACAAAGTATGCTGACCTATTCGCGTTAAGCGAAACGGAAGGAAACAACGAGAAGCCTGTTCTGCGAAAGCATCATTTGAATCTTGTTAAAGAACTTGAAGAAGGAAACCTGGCGAAGGTTCATCTCAGCGAAAAATTGAGATCGCTCACATCGTTTAGTGGGATCAAGCAGTATCCGCTGCCTGCAAGTTTTAAGGGCGAACTCCGTCCTTACCAGCGGGCAGGATACAACTGGCTGAGGTTCCTCAATGAGTACAAGCTTGGCGGATGTCTTGCCGATGACATGGGTCTTGGTAAAACAGTGCAGACATTGACCATGCTTCAGGCCGAGAAAGATGCAGGCGCGGGAACATCGCTGTTGATCATGCCAACTTCCCTTATTTACAACTGGGAGATGGAAGCCAGCAAGTTTACTCCCGATCTTAAAATTCTCAACTATACGGGAACCCTTCGCAATAAAGACATCACGCGATTTGAAAAGTATGATCTGGTTCTAACATCCTATGGTATCACGCGTCTCGATGTTGAACATCTTCAGAAATTCTATTTCAACTATATCATTCTTGATGAATCGCAAGTAATCAAGAATCCAACATCCAACATCGCGAAAGCTGTTCGTGAGTTGAAGTCACGGCACAAGTTGGTGTTGACAGGTACTCCAATTGAAAACACGACACTTGACCTCTGGTCGCAGATGTCATTCATCAACCCCGGTATTCTCGGCTCACAGACGTACTTCAGAAACGAGTATCAGAATCCGATCGAGAAAAAAGCTGATGAAGCCAAGTCGAAGAAACTTGGCGCGATCATTAAACCGTTTATACTTCGAAGACATAAATCACAAGTTGCAACAGAACTTCCGGAAAAAGTGGAGCACGTTCAGTATTCCGAAATGACCACTGAGCAGGAGAAGCGTTATGAGGAAGTGAAAGCCCAGTATCGCGAAAAGATCTTCAAGCTCATCGAACAGGAAGGACTTGGCAACAGCAGATTCATGATCCTTGAGGGGTTGACGAAGTTGCGCCAATTGGCAAACCATCCGAAAATGGTCGAGCAGGGCTATAGTGGTGACTCAGGAAAACTTGAAGACATCACCCACATGCTCGAAAACGCGATGGCGGAAGGACACAAAGTCCTTGTGTTTAGTCAGTTTGTAAAGCACCTCGATCTCGTCAAAAATTATCTCAAGACGAACAAAATTGATTTCGCCTACCTTGATGGCTCAAGCACCGATCGCAAAGAGCAAGTCGAGCGATTTAATAAAGACACAAACCTTAAGGTGTTTTTGATTTCGATCAAGGCCGGAGGTTTGGGATTAAATCTTACGGAAGCGGATTACGTTTTCATTCTTGATCCGTGGTGGAATCCGGCAGTCGAAGCTCAGGCGATCGACCGCGCCCACCGCATTGGGCAAAAGAAGAAAGTCTTCACCTATAAGTTCATCACGCGCAACACAGTGGAGGAGAAAATCCTCATGCTGCAGCAGAAAAAGCTTAAGCTTACAAATGAGCTCATCACCACTGAAGAAAGCTTCATGAAGCAGCTCACGAAAGAAGACATCGTACAGATGCTCGCTTAACTATTTTTCAGGTGGCGCTTTTTCCAGCGGTTGTGTGACCACAGGTAATTTGCCGGAGCGCTTTGAATCGACTTCTCCAGTTCGCGCACATAGTTCTCGATCACCTGGTCACTTGTTTTTTCGTACGGAGGTTCACCGATTACAACCGGAGTTGAAAGGTAGTGCCCGCGTCTTACTTTCTCGACCTTATAGTAAAGCGTAGGAAACTGCGTGAGCTGCGCCAGCTGATTGGTACCGTAGAAGAACACCGTATCCTGGTTTAGAAACCGTGTTGCGTATTTTTTGTCGGAGTCGTAGCCTGGATACTGATCAGCAACACTCGCAATACCCTTCAACTTGTTTCTGCGTTTGATAATCTCACGGGCGACATCCTTTCTTCGGATTCCCAATGCTCCGAACCGGGACCGCGTCTCCAATGAAAAGCGATCAAAAAATTTGTTGTTCACCGGCTGATACACAAATTCGATGTCGAACGGAAAGGAGAGTGATGCGGAGACAAGCATCCATTCCCAGTTGAACTGATGGGATGCGAGGAAAAATATCGACTGATTGTTAGCCTTGAATTTTGCCAGAAGATCATGGTTTGCAAACTGCATGCGTTCCATCAGCTCTTCCCTACTGATCGTAAAAAGCTTCAGCGTTTCGACACCATAATCACAAAGATGGCGGTAAAAATCTTTCTCAATTTGTTTGTGCTCCTGCCTCGATTTCTCTGGAAACGAGTTTCGAATATTTCGCTGCACTATCTTTCTTCGGTAGCGGACGATTCGATAGCTGACGAAGAAGAGAAAATCAGATAATGCATATAAAACAGGAAAGGGGAGACGTGACAACAGCCGCAGAAAAAACATAGCAATCCGTAAACGCGCACCAAGTTAAAGAACTATTCTTATTTTTGACGAATGAAATCGTCATATGCTGCGTTCTGGCAGGAGTGAAGCATCCTATGTTACCCGGATGCAAACGGTTTAATCTGTTAAAAACAACACATCAGTAAATGAAAGATAAAGTTGTCATTATTACCGGGGGTTCATCGGGAATTGGAAAAGCGCTGGCAAGTGAATTCGGGTCGAAAGGATCAAAAATCATCATTACTGGCCGCAATGCTGACGAACTCGATAGAACCGTTGACGAGTTGCGCGCGAAAGGTATTTCGATTCTGGGCTTACAGTCGGACGTGAGTAAAGAAGAAGACAACAAGCGAATGGCGGCTTTTGCCATTCAGTCATTCGGTAAAATCGACATTCTGATCAACAATGCCGGAATATCGATGCGGGCGTTATTTGAGGAGGTTGATATCGAGGTGGTGAAAAAAGTGATGGATATCAATTTCTATGGCGTTCTGTATGCGACAAAATTCTGTTTGCCGGAGATAAAGAAGACGCAAGGTTCGGTCGTAGGCATTTCTTCCATAGCGGGCTTCCGTGGCCTTCCCGGACGCACGGGGTATTCGGCTTCGAAGTTTGCACTGAATGGTTTTCTTGAAGTGCTTCGTACAGAACTTCTCAAGACCGGTGTACATGTATTAACAGCTTGCCCGGGATTTACCGCCAGTAACATTCGCAAGCGTGCCTTGACAAAAGACGGCAAGGCCCAGGCAGAATCTCCCCGTGATGAAGATAAAATGATGACGGCAGAGGAATGTGCCATGCATATCTATAACGCAACCGTCAATCGCAAGAGAACCCTTGTTCTCACTTCACAAGGGAAACTGGCGGTGTTTTTGAACAAGTGGCTTCCAGGCTTTGCGGACAAGATGGTCTACAACGTTATGGCCAAAGAAGCAAACGCTCCGATTCGTTGATCAAGTCTTTCCGAGAAATACGATCTTTGTGTTATCTGCACGGTTGATCTTTTTAAAGAACTCAACGTAGTCGTTGTACATCGCAGCGGGAAACTCGCCTTTCGAAATTTTTAGCCTTCGGACATAGATTACTGAGCCCTGATCCATCTTAAAGGTGGACTCATACTCACCAAACTCAGACTTTATAGATACGGGACTCGGAAGCATCTCCGGATAAAGATCTTCTGGCACGTGATAGTAAATACTGTCAATGTCGGTGTACGAAAAATGGCGAACGATATTGGTTTTCCTTGTGTCGTTCTTTTCGGGCACAAACCCTGATCGATTCATCAGGTTTGGAATAAGAAATAAGCGCTTACCGCTTACAGTGCCATAGCGTCTCAGCCCTAATTCTAATGTAACCGTGGCTGACGGAATTTTACTTTTCACAACTTGAAATTGACTCTTCACGACATCGAAGGTGGGAATTCGTGTATTGTCATGAATCCATTTTTTCTGTTCATCAGCAGTAGCATCCAGCACATGACTTACACCCTCTGCATCGTATTGCAACCCGGCATACGTGGTTTTAATTTTCGCGATCCCATCGCCAGTGGGTTCAAGGTAAACATGCGCACTTCGGGTTTGGAGATTTTCTTCCGGAGAGTAATGCTTCGTCTTAACAATTTTTGCTCCATTCTCGATGATCAAAAGCGCCTTGCGATCGCCCGTATGAAAGCCTTGATATCCGAACGGATTGGTTTGACTCGTGCACTCCAGCCATAACGTGTCCTTTCCGTTTGGAACAGCGACCAACACATGATCGAATTGCATGCTTGGAAAATCCTCCTGCAAGGGATAAGCACGAAACCCCGAATTGATCAGCGCGTAGTAGCTGGGTATCTGTACTGCGTCAAGCAATGCCATCATGTAATTGGACAATGCTTTACAATCCCCATAGCCATTCTTATCGACAACGGATGCTTCGAAAGGCTGCAATCCGCCTATGCCAAGGTGGATGCTGACGTAGCGCGTCTTGTTCTGGAGAAACTCATATAGTATCCTTACCTTCTCTTCGCGGCTTGTGGCTCCCTTTGTGAGTTGTACGGCCTTATCTTTTGTTGGGAGGGGTAAAATGTTTCGTCCTTTGTTGAGCGAGGCAATCCATTTTCCATAATCATCCCAGGTGTTCATGGCGCCAACGTATCCATCATACTCGAAGGTTGATGGCGCGGCTGAAATGGCCGGAACAATATCGAGGAATGTAGGGCCTTCAGGTTCTAATTTTAAAGGCAATACGTTTTCAAATTCCCAGCTTCGTTCATACCAACCATTCTCCACCGCTTTTTCGGACGTTGACTGATTCACGTTGCTGGCCTTGAACCGCGGTCTAACGTTTTCTGGATATCTGAGCGTAAACGTGCCACGCTCACAGGCAACATTTTCGTTGTTTACAATGACAAACGTTGGAATCTGATATAAGAACTTGTAGTCAACTTCATATTCTATTTCAATGGTGTAGGGGTAAATTCCCTGCGAAAGATCGAAGTATTTAAAACGATCATCGCTGAAAAGCGCATCGCCTACCGCACTGTGGTCTTCGATATCCTTATCCCGAAGTCTTTTAATCTCTTTGCCGCTGCCGTCATATACGGTTGCGCTCATCGATCTCACTTTACTAAGCCTGTCATAGTAGATCGCCTCCGCAGCATAGTGCTTGGCCTTCGAATTAAAAATTGTAATTACCTGGCGAACGTAGTGGGAAGCACGATCGCGGGCATGAATGGTATATACAGAAGTGTTTTCCCGAAAAACAGCGTGGGCATTTGCTTTTAACTCTTCTGCAATAGCGCTCACCGGGTACTTTGGATCGCCACCAAATGCGGTTGCGAACGAGATCAGATAAAGGGCTACAGAAAAACGAAGTGTCATGGCTTCTTCTTAATTACAATTTGCTCTCACTACCTCGTACACCTAGTTGTCAGATTCCAAGTACGAGATTGAATCTAAACATCGACAAGCCTGATTGGTACTTTTTGGGAATATCGGAATAGGAGAATGCGACAACGACTGTCACGAGGGTCTTCATGGTGCAGAGTAGTTTAGGATTTCATTTCAATTAACAAAAAATCTTGTTCATTTTTGCTGAACACAATCCAAGATTTCATTAACTGCCTGTGGCTAAATCAAAAACAGTTTTCTATTGTCAAAGTTGCGGATATGAATCTGCGAAGTGGCTCGGTAAATGTCCATCCTGCAACTCGTGGAATTCGTTCGCAGAAGAGGTAGTCGCAAAAGCGGAAACAACCAAGAACGAGTGGCGTCAGGATTCAATAAAACAAAAGCAGGCAAAGCCTCGGACACTTAATGAAATTGAAACGTCACGTGATATCCGATGGGACTCGGGTGATAATGAATTGAATCGGGTGTTAGGAGGAGGCGTGGTACCCGGGTCGCTCATTCTCATAGGCGGAGAACCGGGCATCGGAAAGTCAACGCTGATGCTGCAGGCAGGATTGCGACTTAAAGAACAACGGGTGCTCTATGTGTCCGGTGAAGAAAGCGAGCAGCAGATCAAAATGCGCGCTGAACGTATGAACGATGATTCAGAGAATTTTTACATCCTTACCGAGACCAACACGAAAAATATTTTTAAGGCGATTGAAGGACTTGATCCTCAGGTCGTGATCATCGATTCCATTCAAACACTTTACTCCGATCAGATGGAGTCCTCTGCCGGAAGCATCGGCCAGGTACGGCAGTGCAGTGGCGAGCTGATGAAGTTTGCCAAGGAAACAAACACGCCCGTTTTTCTAATTGGTCACATAACAAAAGATGGAATGCTTGCCGGACCGAAAGTGCTCGAGCATATGGTGGACACCGTCCTGCAATTTGAAGGCGATCGACATCTGGCTTATCGGATCTTGCGCACCACAAAGAACAGATTCGGCAGTACATCGGAGATAGGCATCTATGAAATGCTCGGAACTGGCTTGCGCGAAGTATCCAATCCTTCCGAAATTTTAATCTCTCAAAAAGATATTTCGCTGAGCGGAGTTACCATTGGTGCAACGATCGAAGGGAATAGACCTCTGCTGATCGAAATACAATCGCTGGTGAGCCCTGCTTCGTACGGAACACCTCAACGGACACCTACAGGGTTCGATCAAAAACGATTAAATATGTTACTCGCGGTGCTCGAAAAGCGTTGTGGCTTTCGCATGGGCACACAGGATGTTTTCCTGAACATGGCAGGTGGAATTAAGGTAGAAGATCCGGCAATCGACCTCGCCATTTGTATCTCAATCATTTCGTCAATGGAGGAAATACCGGTATCGGACAAGGCGTGTTTCGCTGCGGAAATTGGCCTGGGGGGAGAGCTTCGTGCGGTGAATCGAATCGAGCAGCGAATCTCCGAAGCCGAGAAACTTGGATTTAAGCAGATTTACATTTCTAAATTCAGTCAGAAATCAATCGATACGAAAAAAACAAAGATTGAGATTAAATCATTTGGTAAACTGACAGAAGTGTTTGAAGATTTGTTTGGTTAGTCGCGGTCCGGTTTTTTTCACCTTATTGCCAACACAATGGAACACTTCTTCACTCAGACGTTAGGTCTTTCGCCCGATCTGTTCACGTTCGTCTTGCTACCGTTGCTCATCTTTCTCGCACGGATCAGTGACGTTTCCATCAACACCATCAGGATTATCTATGTGCTTGGCGGCCGCAAATTTACGGCAACGATACTTGGCTTTTTTGAATCCCTGATCTGGCTGATGGCAATCCGTCAAATTTTCGAGCACATGGACAACTGGCTCTGCTATATCGCATACCCGGCAGGCTTCGCTTCCGGAATTTTTGTGGGTATGATGATCGAAGAACGGATTGCCTACGGAAAAGTGATTGTACGAATCATCACCCGAAGAGATATTGCACAACTTCTTCAATACCTCAACAGCCAACAACAACGTTATACACATGTGAATGCCATTGGACCAGACGGACATGAAAACCTTGTCTTCACAGTCTTGCAGCGTGAAAAACTGGATTCATTGTTGCTGACGTTGAAAGAAATTTTACCGAGCGCGTTCTACACCGTAGAAAAAGTAAATCGCGCTGCGGAGAGCGGAACGATCGTCCAGGAAAGTACGCGCTGGAGCATTGGCTCATGGTTGAAAAGTGTAAAAAGAGATTAATGTTAAAATGAAAGCAGCTATTGTCGCACTCATCATTGTGGTTTGCACAGGCTTTTCGCCTGCCGAAAAACCTGTAAGTCTTCAGTACAAGTTCAAGACGGGTGAAGAATTTGAATACGTACAGGCATCAAAACAGAATGCTGTTCAGATCCTTCCGGGAATGGGCGAAATGAAAATGGACGGAATGCTCGCGGGAACCATGCTCTTGAAGATAAAATCTGTTGATGGCAACGGCAGCGCCCGCATTGAAACGCAGTATTCGAAATTGAAAATGGTGACAAACAGCTTCATCCTCAGTATGAGCATGGACAGTGAGGGCTCTCAGGAAGAGGACGGCAACAAGATTATCAAGTCGCTCACCGGAAAGACGTTTTTCTTCACGCTGACAAAAACCGGACAAGTGGAGAACGTTGAAGGTGTTGAGAATCTTTATTCCGGATTGGGATCCCTCGGACTTGACGAAGACGTAGTGACGAAAACACGGAAAGCGCTCCAGCAAACGATCAACGACAAATCGATCAAGACGTTGTTGGAGAATGGACTTGTTGCCTATCCCGACAAGGCGGTAAAAGCTGGTGATTCGTGGAATACATCTTCTGTGCAAGCCGTAAATTTTCCTATGAAGATCGAAAATACGTGGAGCTTGAAAGATGCAGACGGGACAAACGCGAATATCGTGTGTGAAGGCAATCTCACTACCATCGACAAAGACAAGGTGAACAATCTGGTCAACGGAATGAAATCAAAATCCGATCTCAATGGCACGCAAAAAACAAACAGCCAGGTCGATTTGAGAACGGGTTGGCCTACAGATGTAAAAATTCTGTCCGACATTAAAGGAAAGATGACGCTCTTAGCAGGGGGACTCATCCCGCAGGACATGGAAATTCCAATGACCGTGAAGATTGAAACGAGTTACTCTATCGTGAAGAAAAAATAAATCCAGAAATCCATCCCGAGAGCTATCGGGACACGGAGCACACGGAGCACACGGAGAAGTGCGGAGCAATCACAGAGATTTATTTGCGGCTCAACGCTGATACATGCTCGAAAAACAATTATTCGGTTTTTGAAAAAAATAATTACTGAGATCCACACCCGGACAGCGCGGAGCACCCACGGAGATGTTTTCACCTAAGCGCAAGTGACTTTGTAATTATTATAAAATCTCCGTGTATCCTCCGTGCTTCTCCGTGCTCTCCGTGTCCCGATAGCTCTCGGGATGGATTTCTGCATTTATCTCTCCGCCAGCATCTTCAAAATATCCTCCACGTACTCGCGGGAGTTAGAAAGCCTTGGAACTTTATTTTGTCCACCGAGTTTTCCTCTGCGCTTCATCCAGTCGTAGAAGGTTCCCTGCTGAACACTGTGGACCTTCGGTTCGATGAGGGCAAGATCGTGTTTGCGCTTTGCATCGTAATCTGAATTTACCTCGCGCAATGTGGTATCAAGTATTTTGGTGAACAGCTGCAAGCTCTCAGGGCTTTGTTTAAACTCAATAAGCCACTCATGTCCTCCCCGTTTTCCTTTCTCCAGAAAGATTGGTGCTGCCGTAAAATTGTCAATGATGGCGTTGGTTTCCTTGCAGGCTTTCGTGATCGCAGCTTCTGCGTTTTCGATGATCACTTCTTCGCCAAACGCGTTGATAAAATGTTTGGTCCTCCCGGAAATTTTTATCCTGAATGGACTCAGGGATGTGAATTTGATCGTGTCACCAATGTTGTAGCGCCAGAGACCTGCATTCGTTGTGATGATCATCACGTAATTTTTTCCGACCTCCACCTCCGAAAGTCCAATCGCTTTTGGATTCTCTTCATCAATTTGATCAGCAGGAACAAACTCATAAAAAATTCCGTAGTCAAGCATCAGCAACATCTCTTCTGAATCTTTCTGATCCTGTATTCCAAAAAAACCTTCGCTCGCATTGTAGGTTTCCCAGTAATGCATATCCGATTTTGGAATCAGTGATTCAAATAAAGTGCGATACGGCTTAAATGCAACAGCTCCATGGAAGAATGCTTCGAGGTTTGGCCACACTTCGAGAATATGCGTTTTGTTCTTGAGTTCAACAATGCGCTGAATCAACAGTACCGTCCACGTTGGCACCCCAGCAATGTTCGTAACATTCACCTCTGCGGTTTCAAGCGCCATCTTTTCAATTTTTTCTTCCCAGTTGCCAAGTAGTGCTGTTTCAAGACTGGGTGTTCGAATGAATTGCGCCCACGAGGGAAGGTTCTGCATAATCACAGCGGACACATCACCATAGAAGGACGAGTCTGACGAATCGTATTCGTTGATCTGATGACTTCCTCCCACCGCGAGACCTTTACCATCGAAAAGCTTTGTGTCCGGATAATTGTTGACGTAGATCGAAATCAAATCCTTGCCTCCTTTAAAATGACATTCTTCCAGTGCCTCTTCCGATACCGGAATGAATTTGCTTCGTTGATTGGTGGTGCCTGAGGATTTCGAAAACCATTTAATCTCAGACGGCCATAGGATGTTTTGTTCTCCGCGCATCAGCCGCTGGATGTACGGAAACATTTTCTCGTACGTATGGATTGGAACGCGTTCACGATACTGATCATAGTTCTTGATATCACTGAATCCGAACTGATTCCCAAACTGTGTCGTTTCACCGTTGATCAGCAATTTTCTGAAAAGCTCCTCCTGAACATCATGCGGGTATTTCATGAATAGTTCGATCTGATGAATGCGTTTCTTCATCACCCATGTCAAAATCGAATTAATTAGTCCCATGCTATTTCAGGCAATCTCAAAAAATATACTTCAGCAAAGTAAATTAAATTCTCGTACCAAAAATGTCAACTAGGGCAGAAGCTTTGATTTACCACGATGAATGTTAAAGCTTTTGTCGAGATGTTCTGCGGAGTCGATCTTGAGCAGAGTATCGACTACATACCATTCGGCAGTAGATTTGTCCTTCGTAACCGTCAACAATAGGTAGCCATGGTCGCGTTGGTTCGCGTATTTGAAATGTGGATTAGTAGTAAGCAGTTTCTTTTCCCGTTGCATCACTTCGCTATCCGCAGCATATTCATTTGCGTTACCCGATGAGATGCTCGTGGTGCCCAGTTCCACAGCAAAAGGATTTTGGATGTTTTTGTTGGATGACGTGCGCACATCGTTGACAACTTCGCAAGCCCACGAAGCGTGCGTATCACCGGTAAGAAATACAACATCTTTGATCGCATTTGACTGAAGAAAATCTGAAATCTTGTTTCGTTCAAGCGGGTATCCGCCCCAACTGTCGAGATTAACTCCCTGATTGGGATTTATCGCGCTTTGATCAAGCGGAGCAAACATCACCTGGTTGCCAATGATTTTCCAGGACGTACCCTTTTTCAGTTCGGTTTGAAACCAATCGAGTTGTTGCTGGCCCAGCATGGTTCGATACTCTTTTGTATACGCAGGATCTTTCAGACTATCCAAGGGCTTGACCCGCCCTTCAAGACGTTCATCCAACATGATCAAGTCACACATGTCGCCATAGCTGAACGAACGATAAAGTCTGTTGCCTTCACGGATCGGCATCCACTCGTAATAGGCTTTCGTGGCTGCTTGTTTGCGTGTCATGAAGTCACCTTCTTCTGGCTGGTGGTTTTGAGCCCCCTCCGTGTATACATCGTTCGCTACCTCATGATCATCCCAAATGGTAATGAACGGATGGCGCTGTCGTGCTTGCCGCAGACCCGCGTCCAGATGGTATTGGGAGTAGCGTGTACGATAATCCTTCAGCGTCACGATTTCATGCGAAGGCAGATTCTTGCGATCTGAATTCTTGTTGCCGTATTTGCCGGTAGCGTACTCGTAAATGTAATCGCCAAGGTGAATAACAGCATCGAGGTCTTTTTCGGCAATACGCGCATATGCGTTGAAATAGCCAAACTCCCAGTTCGCACAACTCACTACAGCAAATTTTACATGTTCGGGAGATTGTTGCGGAAGGGTTTTTGTCTCACCGACCATTGATGTCTTTCCGAGCGCCACAAACCGATAAAAATATTTGGTGCCTGCGGCTAATTCTGTTACATCAACTTTCACCGTGTAGTCGTTTGTCGGGGAAGTAGACAGGGTATCTGACTGGAGGATTGAACTAAAATTTTGATCGGTGGAAATTTCCCAGCGTACGGGAACAGATGCCACTGCATCGGACGGTGTTACCCGCGTCCATAGGATCACCCGATCCTGTAGCGGATCACCCGAGGCAACACCATGGTAAAACGGACGGAGTGCGCTGTCATACAAAGGAGCGACTTCCTCGACCAACGCTTTTCTTGCACTGGATTCTTTCGGTACCTGGCAACCTGAAAGGAGTAGTCCAAGTCCTATCATTGCAACAACCATCAGTAGTTTCATACCTATAAAAAATAAATTTGATCACAAACTAGTGAAATGGATGATAAAAATCCTAAGAACAGCCAAAACGCTTTACCTTTGCGCATGGCGTGGATTTATCTGATCATCGCTGGTTTGTTCGAGGTAGGATTCACAACCAGCCTGAAATTTTCTGAAAACTTTTCGAAAGGATGGTGGACAGCTGGATTTTTTGTTTCAATTACTTTGAGCTTTCATTTTCTCAATAAAGCTATCCAGGTAATTCCCATCGGCACCGCGTACGCAGTGTGGACCGGTATCGGTGCCGTTGGGACGGTCATCATGGGAATGCTGTTGTTCAGGGAACCGTCTGACTTCTGGAGATTGTTTTTTATTTTTCTCCTGATCGGTTCAATACTTGGACTTAAGCTCGTGTCAAGCCATTAATCTTTCCACTTAATTCCGCAGCCAATGGCTTTGGTTTTGGTTGACGCAACTGGTTTGTTTGCCAGCAGCGCATCAACGGCACTTTCAACATATTTCTTGGAAGCAGAAGAGGCATCGCGCGGGCTGTCATCGATCGCACCAATATAGGCGACCTTGAACATGTTGCTTTCATTCTTCAATACGAACACGTGAGGCGTGTTGGTTGCACCGAAAGACTTTGCCACTTCCTGCGTCTCGTCAACCAGGTACGGAAAGGAATAGCCCTTCTTTTTTGCCTGTGATACCATTTCCTCATACGAATCACCATCGGATTGTTCAGCATCATTCGAATTGATCGTGATAACAGGAAAGCCCTGAGAAGCATATTTTTTATTCAAGGCAATGATACGGTCATTGTAAGCACGGGAATACGGGCAAGTGTTGCAATCAAAAATTACGATAACGCCCTTGGAAGATTTGTAGTCGGCAAGCGACACCATTTTTCCATCAACGTTCTTGAGTTTGAAATCTGAGACGGTGTCACCGACACCATAATTGAACTTGCCGGCCGCTGCCATCACGAGGACGAGAGATGCGAGCAATAGGGTGCTTTTCATTATTTTCATAAATGCTGTAACGTGTTTTGGGTTATGTACTATTGAACTTCTTCAATCAGTCTTTCAAGATCTCCTTCATGAAGTTCTTTTCCAACAAATTTTCTGTGACCGGTTTTTTGATTGATCACGATTGTGGCGGGCAGTGACCCCGACCATTCCTTTTCAATTTTTGAAATCCATGCATCAGGGTCTTTCTCATCGAGCAGCAGTACCTCCGACTTGATATTTTTTCGCTCGATGAATTTGTAAACTTTCTCGGGGTTTGGATTGAGGTCCAGATCCATTGACACAAGAGTCACCTTTACCCCAGGCCTATTCTCAGCGGTCACCTTTTCGAAAAGCGGCATCTCTTTGATACAAGGACCACACCATGTTGCCCAAAAATTAACGACTTGGATATTGTCTGACTTTTTATTGATGAGGGCCTGCAGATCAGCAAGCTTCACGATCTTCGCGTCCTGGCCGAAAGCAGAAAGCGCGACTAGCATAAGCATACAAATTCGTATTATCATGGGTCGGACACTTCAAATTTTACACCAGACTCAATTGCTGACAAACGGCAATAATGAATTATAATTCAACTACTTATATTTTACACCATTCTGCGCTAAAAAGATATCAACAAAATGAATGAGTTATCCACACCCCTTTGTAAATGACGCTTAAATTATTGATACATAGTACCTTACGTTGCTTTTAATCAATCGATTCTTTGTGGACAACTTATTTTATTGAAGGAGCAAACGTAAAAATTGCGACCCTTTTAGGCATTTTGCGCTTGTTTAGTAATTGAATTACTGCATGAATTTGTTTCCTTCCAATCGTATCACTAAGCTTTTTTCCATTGAGTATCCAATCATTCAGGCTGGTATGGTATGGTGCAGCGGGTGGCGCCTTGCATCTGCTGTCAGCAACGCGGGTGGCCTGGGTTTGCTCGGTGCCGGGTCAATGTATCCGGAAGTCTTAAGGGAACACATCCAAAAATGTAAGGCAGCAACTATTAAGCCGTTTGGTGTAAACGTCCCCTTATTGTATCCGGACATTGACAAGCTCATTCAAATTATTCTTGAAGAGCAGGTGAAGATCGTGTTCACATCGGCAGGAAATCCAGCGTCATGGACTAAACTCCTGAAAAATAACGGCCTTAGCGTTGTGCATGTTGTCTCGAGCGTAAAATTCGCCAAGAAAGCGGAACAAGCGGGAGTGGATGCAATTGTGGCAGAGGGATTCGAGGCAGGAGGGCATAACGGAAGAGAAGAAACAACCACGATGGTTTTAATTCCGATGGTGCGTGATAATGTTTCGGTTCCCCTCATTGCTGCGGGAGGAATTGGAGATGGAAGAGCAATGCTGGCAGTCGAGGCGCTGGGCGCAGAGGGCTTTCAGATCGGCAGCCTCTTTGCCGCAACGAAGGAATCGTCCGCACATGAAAACTTTAAGCAACGTGTTATCAATGCCGGAGAAGGTGAAACAATGCTAACCCTAAAGCAACTCACTCCGGTTCGCCTGATTAAGAACGAATTTTTCAAACAAGTGCAAGAAGCGGAGGCGCGTGGCGCATCAATTGCGGAATTGACGGAACTGCTGGGCAACAGGCGGGCGAAGAAGGGAATTTTCGAAGGAGACATCAGTGAAGGAGAACTTGAAATCGGCCAGATTGCAGCTACCATCCGAAGCATTGACAACGCTGAAGACGTAGTAAAACACCTGCTCCAACAATATGTTAATGCAAGAAAAAAATTGGCGCTATGAATTTTCTTGGAATTAAGGAGTCATGTCTGTATTGCCGGAACCTTGAGAAGGCGCGACAGTTTTATGAAGGCATCCTCGGCCTCGAAGTCATAAATTATCAGCCATATAAACATATTTTTTTTCGTGTCGGCTATTCGGTTCTGCTGATATTTAATCCGGATGATTCGAAACTCAAACAATCGCCTCCTGCGCATTTTGCTGAAGGCAATCAGCACTTCGCCTTTGAGGTAAGCCAGGCCGATTATGCAGGCTTTCGGGAATTAATTCAAAAGAAGGGAATAACGATTATTGATCGGGTGATCTGGAAAAATGGCAGCGAGTCATTCTACTTCAACGATCCGGAAGGGAATGTACTCGAAATTGTGCCTGTTGGAATCTGGGGCTAGGCCTTCAAAACAAAACTTGATGAGGAAACCTCAATCGTTTCCGCTGCTTCCTGAGGGACGGACTGCTGCGCTTTAAAAACGTTGTCAAACCAAAGGGAGTAATCCTTATACTGCAGGCATTGAGGAACCACAACACCATCAATCAGGATCTTAATCAGCTGATCTCGTGTGAGGGTCTTGAAAAGTTGCTCGCGTTGTGTCTTGGGTAGTTCAGTAACCAAAACGTATTCTATTCCCTTGTATATTTTTCGATCTGCCTTCATACAACTACACTTAATAAAGTTACCTGGTAAACAGTAACCAGCGGGGAAGCAAAAATAACCAACAAAATATATCCCGCACTATCTGGGATATTACAATTTTTCCAAATATTGTGGACGCCTGGTATGCGCGCATTTTTTGAGACACCGATAGAATTTCTGAAAGGCGTTGGTCCCCAGCGAGCCGCATTGCTTAATAAAGAACTTAAAATATTTACGTTTGGTGACCTCATTCAGCATTATCCCTTTCGTTACGAAGACAGGACTAAATTTTACCAGGTGGCTGACCTCACAGACGAGCTTCCGTACGTTCAGCTGAAAGGTCGCATTCTTTCGAAGGAACTCATAGGGGCAGGTCACAAGAAACGTCTTGTGGCCATCTTTTCTGATGGAACAGGACAGATGGAACTTGTATGGTTCCAAGGAATCAACTGGGCTACAGAAAAAATCAAAACCGGAGTTGAGTATATCGTTTTTGGCAAAGCCACTCGATACGGTAGTAAATTTAATATTGCTCATCCAGAGATTGATGCCGTCAGCGCTAGTAGTGAGAAAGGAGGATCTCTCCATCCCGTCTATCCGCTAACCGAGCAGTTGCGCACCAGACGAATCGAAAGCAAAATGATTGCGCGGTGGATTCAGGAACTTCTTGCGCATGCTAGCGAAAAAATCCGAGAGACGTTGCCGACTGATCTTATTTCTCGCTTTCGGTTCCTTTCCAAAAAAGATGCGCTCGTAAATATCCATTTTCCATCAACGCTCCAGGCGCTGACGGCAGCGCAGCATCGCCTTAAATTTGAAGAGCTTTTCTATGTCCAGCTACGCTTGCTGAAAATGAAAGTTATCAGGCGCGAAAAATTTAAGGGCCAGGTTTTCAACGATGCATCCCTCCTGACAACCTTCTATAACCAGCATCTCCCTTTTCCACTAACAAACGCGCAGAAAAAAGTGATCAAGGAAATTTATGCTGACTTAAAAAGTGGTAAGCAGATGAATCGCCTGCTGCAGGGCGATGTTGGTAGTGGTAAAACAATTGTCGGATTTGTTTGCATGCTACTGGCGATCGGAAGCCATGCTCAAGCTACGTTAATGGCCCCCACGGAGATCCTGGCACAACAGCATTTCAAAAATCTGAAACGCTATGCCGACAAAATGAACGTGACCATCGAGCTGCTCACAGGGTCGACAAAAAAAGCAGAGCGTAAAAGAATTCATAATGATCTGCTTGATGGTTCTCTTCAGATTTTGATTGGCACCCACGCGCTATTGGAGGAGGAAGTACAATTTAAAAATCTGGGTCTTGCCATCATCGATGAGCAGCATCGTTTCGGAGTAGCACAGCGGTCTAAGCTCTGGCAAAAGAATGATGCAGCGGTGCCTCATGTGCTGGTCATGACGGCTACCCCGATCCCGCGTACATTAGCCATGACGTTGTATGGCGACCTTGACGTCTCCGTCATCGATGAGCTGCCTGCCGGCCGCAAGCCGATAAAAACCGTTCACCGCTTTGACTCGCATCGGCTTCAG
>DASWTM010000119.1:0-10269 GCA_036402115.1 Chryseosolibacter sp. | reverse complement strand
CTTCTGACAGTCGTTCATCTGCATCAAGGGAAACAATATGATCATATGAGGCCTGCGCCACTGCAAAATTTTTCTGATCAACATACCCCAGGAACGATTGGCGGATGAAACGAACAGGGTAGCGCATACAAATCTCCTGCGTGCCATCCGTAGAGTTCGAATCCACTACGATAATTTCGTCCACGACACCCAACAAGGATTTAAGGCATGCCTCGATCTTTCTTTCTTCGTTGAAAGAGATGATCGTAGCACTTATCTTGATTGGATTCACAGGCAGAGGAATTCTTTAGCGGGCAAATATCTTAAAAAAATATGATGTCTCAATTACTTGAAAAACGATTCAAATTCGTTGAGCGGCTTCTTCATCGCTACCGTGTTTTCGTCAAGGTGCGTAACAGCGTAGCCATTCCGCTCCAGTAAGGCAATACACGCAGATTGGTCAGCCGAAGAAAGGTGAGACTTTTCATATACGATAACGCGCGGTTGAGTCGTTTCGATCTTTAACAACTTGATGATCTCATAATCAAACCCTTCTGCATCGATCTGAACCCAATCAATCTTTTTCAAGTCATACTTTTTAATCAGCGTATCAGCGGTAATGCTTATTATTTTTTCCTCAGCAATGTAATCCTCCCTCCTTGCCGGTAATTTCTCTCCATAGCGCGCGACCATCCGTCCAACGTGACCTGAGTCGATGGCCTTCTCGAGCGCCTCCTTGCGAAACGAGGTCAGGCCGGTCGCCCACCTCAAATCTGAAAACGCAATTTTGAACATGGTTTGCTCTCCATCTTTATCCGATAGTGCCGCGTTGATGGCGTGAACGCCAGGTGTGTTCTTATGTAACTTACTGAGAAAATTTTTAAAGACTGCGGGCTGAGGTTCAAGCATCACGCCTTTCCATCCGTACATGCGGATGAACTTGTGCAATGGGTCATGATAGAAGCCATCATTCGCACCAACCTGCAGGAAAGTGACCGGTTTGTGGGCGCGGGAAAATTTGTCAAGTATCTCCGATAGCGTTCCTTTTCTTGGCTTATACGTTGCCTTGTAAAACATTTTAACCAACGGGGCATAATTGGCGCTGATGTTGAAAACTGCTTTCTTAAACTGATTCTTTAAAAAACCCATATCAATAAATCAGGGAAAAATAGGGATTTATTTATAGCAGACAAGCCGTTTATTGTTACAAAATACGGGTTAATTTCGCGGGCGGATATCATTCATCAATTCGTTGTGGCAAAGATAAACCTTCTTGTTGTTTCTGACTATGGTGCTACCGTCATCGTACGACCGGAAGCTGAAATAGTGCTTCAACTCCAGCAAACTGGCAACTACAATATTACGGTGATGACGCAGGCTGACTCGGAGTACGCGAACAAATTCCGAGAAGCAGGCATTGAGGTTGTAGACTTCTACCCTACGAAAAAATTCAGCTGGGAATACGTCCACACGATCAGAAAGGAAATGCTTGAAGGGAAGCATCACGTGGCGCAGTTGTTTAACAATAAGGCGATGGTGAACGGGATCATGGCAGCGATGGGCGTGCCGATCAAAGTTGTGCTTTATCGCGGTTATACAGGAAACATTAGCTGGCTGGACCCGATTATGTACGTTAAGTACCTTAGCCCAAGAGTTGACAGAATTGTTTGCCTCGTTGAAGCGGTCCGTCAGATCTTTCGAAAAAATCTTCTCTTTAATAAGGACAAAGCAGTAACCATCAATAAAGGTCACGATGTATCGTGGTATGATGGTGTAGTCGCGCACACCAAGGCATCGTTTGGAATTCCAGAGAACTCGTTCGTATTTGTCTGTGGTGCAAACATTCGCAGGATGAAAGGCGTGAAATATCTTCTGCGCGCAACCTATCTCCTGCCAAAGGATACAAACATTCATCTGATGTTTGCAGGGAGTGACATGGGCACGCCTGAATTCAAAAAGCTAATTGAAGAAAGTCCGATGCGAGACCGCATTCACCTGCTAGGACATCGAAAAGACATTCTTGAAGTGGTGAAATCAGCCGATGCATTTGTGCTTGCATCCATCAAAGGTGAAGCGATAACAAAAGCGGTCATTGAAGCAATGTCACTGGAAGTGTGTCCGTTGATCACGGATATCCCCGGCAATGTCGGCCTGGTGGAAAATGGGGTTTCCGGCCTTGTCGTTCCCAGCAAGACGCCTGAGGCGCTGGCCGAAAAAATGTTATTTCTTTCGAAAAATCCTCATATCGCAAAGCAGTATGGTAAGGCGGCCCGCGTGCACATCATGAAAAATTTTAACACAAAGGATACTGCAAAAAAATATGATCACTTGTATCAGGAGCTTTATGCCGAATTGATGGCCGGGAAGTAATTGAATTCTGCGCCCTTTATCTCTTTGAGTTCAAATAGCGGAGTTTCGTATACTTAAGGAATCGATAATAGGCACCATGAAGCGCAAGAATAAATCCTGTTGCTCCATCCAAAAATCCAAGCTTCAAAAAATATACTTTTATAAAAATAAAAAAAGGATAAAGGATCTGATGGATGAGGAAGTTTGTCCGCTTGCCTTTCTTGAAAGCTTCATTTGCAGCGATTTCTGAAAACTTGTGCATTTGAAGGAAATGATCTGTCGGATTTCGATAGGTGAAGTGAAGTAATCGGCCTTTCAATTTTTTCACTGTATTCCCTTCCTTCATAATAACCTTGTCGTGCGGATTTTCACCACCCCATTGGCCTTTCCGCCTATCCCACAGGCGAATTTTCCAATCAGGGTTCCATTCACCATAGTGAACAAATTTTCCGCAATAGTTATTTAACCGATTCACGCGATATCCACCGGCAGCAAAATTCGACTTAAGCGTGAGCACTTCATTTATTAGCCGCGCATCCAAACGCTCATCCGCATCAAGCGAGAGCACAACGTCATGTGTTGCCTGTTGCATAGCAAAATTCTTCTGCTGGATATGACCGACAAAGGGATTCAGAATAAATCGCACTGGGAATTTCTCGCAGATGGCTCGGGTTTGGTCCGTTGAGAAGCTATCCACCACCACAATCTCATCGGCAACTTTTAAAACAGACTTCAGACAGTCTTCAATGTTTTCCTGTTCATTGAACGTGATGATGACAACCGATACTTTGACTGCGTTCATACAATTAGCTGCGGAACGCTTTAAACGCCTTCTTTACCTTTCCGAAAAAATCTTCGCGATGGTGCTGGTCTTTTAATTCGTGGCGATACGGTTTCCCCATGAAAAGATAGTTGTTGTAAAAATCACGCACACTCATTCCCCACTTCAGCATGAACATGGCGTTACCACGATTCTTTTTCACACGATTGGTGGATTTACTTTGAAAGTGATAAATCTTACTTGCACCAACGCCCTTAAAAATTCGCACACCATACTTCCACAGTTTCATAGAAAAATCCGGATCGGAATACATGCCGGGAGAAAACTCAATACTATATCCGCCCACAATATCCCAAACTGATGTGGCGACAATAGTTGGAGGCCAGGACGATCCGTACCAATCCTCTTTTGCCAATGTATTGTACTGCGCCAGCAATTCTTTCTCTTTGAAGGTGGCGATGCTATCACCAAAGTCTTTTACAATGGAAACATAGCTTGGATTATTGACGGGATACGGCTCGATCAGTGTTGAGGATAGTATAAACTTATCATGACCAATCTTCTCGATCTCTTTGTAAATCTCAAGATCCCAGGCAGGGCAGACATACATGTCATCGTTAAAATAGACGATGTAATTTGATTTCACCAGGGTTCGGCACGAGTTAACCGCCACACAGATTCCTACGTTCTCTTTCGCCTCGAGAAATTCAACATCGTGTTGCTCCTTAAGCCAGGCAGCGGTACCATCCTTTCCCTCATTTACAAAAACAATGATCTGATTTTTGAAGTGAGAATTCTTCCGAAGACTTGTGATCATAAGCTGCAGGTGTGGCAAATTATTCCACGTAGGGATCACAATCGAAAATGTAGACATAGGAAAGTAATAACTGCAAAAGTAAGTTAATTAATCAAACTATTGATTCTTCGGGCACCACTGCACGATAAACGTCATTCAAGCGCTGCGCAATAAAAGTTGGCTCAAATTGCTGAATGTGCTTTTGTCCTGCAGCAATCAATTCTTTCCTGCGCAAGTCATTATTCACTAGTTCCTTCACTTCACGAGCCAATGCGTCAGCATCATCCGGATTTACATACACCCCACCTGCACCCGCGGCTTCCTGAAAACAGGAACCGGTTGACGTGATCGGTGGAATGCCGCATGTGATCGCCTCTACTAAGGGAATCCCGAACCCTTCAAAGCGCGATGGATAAACAAAAAGTTTCGCTAAACGATAAAGGGCGGGCAAATCATGAAAGGCCACGTTCGTTAAAAACCGGACGATGTCCGACAACCCTGCCCTCTCGATCTCTTTTACTACTTCATGGTAGTAGCCAGTGTGCCTCCCCACCACAACAAGCGGTAGTCGCTCGGCTTTGGGTAGAAGGGCAATCGCTTTAATCACAAGCATAAGATTCTTCCGTTCCTCTACCGTACCAACACTCAATACAAACTCGCCTGGCAAACTGTACTTCTTTCTTACCTCATCGAATTTCGTTTTTGAGATTTCCTTTTTAAAAATTGGATGACAGCCTTGATAAACGACTTCGATTTTTGCCGTCTTATCAACCTTCAGGAATTGCTTAATGTCATCTGCTGTCTGCTGACTAATGGCAATAATCTTGTCAGCCATTTCACAGGCGAGCTGAACTTTGCGCTTGTAAATAGCAACATCCACCGCGTTGTAAAACTGCGGATAGCGGAGAAAGATCAGGTCATGGACGGTGACGACTTTTTTTATGTGCCTGGGCAGACCCACTGGGAGTTCCTGGCTTAGTCCATGAAAGAGATTCAAGTGCTTTACCGAACTGTTTTTGGAAACCGCCCAGGTTCTCCACAGTGCCGATACAACAGGCATTGCAAATATCCCGGATGGAGCAATGACCTGGATATTTTTGCGCGTAAGAATCGCCTGGTTTTCAACATGATCAACCACACGGGGCGAATACAGGTAAAGATTATTTTGCGGGTAAGTTTGGCTTAAGGCATCGATCACAAAGCGACTGTAATTTCCCAACCCAGTGTAATTGGTAAAAAAACGCTTTGCCTCAAACCCGATGTTCATAAGCCTCAAAGATATTACTTAAAGTTTTCTTTGTAGTAGCGTATGCTCTCCTCAATGATTTTATAGGCGCGATCCTTCGAAAGGAACTGGTCGATGACTACTTTTTTATTTTCGAGTGTCTTGTAGTTTTCAAAGAAATGAGTGACCTCAGCCCGCAAGTACTCGGGAAGGTCGCTGACATCGTTAATGTGACTGACGCTTGGATCATCTTCTGCAACGGCAATGATCTTATCGTCCGCCTCCCCTCTATCGACCATCTGCATGACGCCTATGACCTTACTTGGAATCAAACATAAGGGTACAACTGAAACCTGTGTAAGCACCACAATATCAAGCGGATCATGATCTTCACCCATCGTCTGTGGGATGAAACCATAATTCAGCGGATAATACATGGAAGCGTAGATCACCCGATCGAGTTTGATCAGGCCGCTTTCTTTATCTACTTCATATTTTGCACGTGAGCCTTTAGGGATTTCAATGATTGCATTGACTTTTTGAGGAGGATTCTTGCCAATGGATGTTTCGTGCCACGGATGTTTGATCATGAAATCGCCATTTAAATGTTTGTAAACCCAATCGCGTGGTTACCTCAGGCGATTCCAGGTGTGCTTCGATGAAAGTATTGACACCTGAAAAAGGTTTAGAAAACAATAATAAGAAAAAAGCCCCTCCTTTTGCGTTCGGAGGGGCTTCTTTTATTTGCCTTCTTCTTTCTTCGGCTCATCTTTCTTTTCAGCCTTTCGGATTTTTTCACCGTCTTTCAACCGTTTGGAAACGACCAGGAATGGCCCTGTTACAATTTCAGTGCTGTCACTCAGACCACTGAGAATCTCAATGTTGTCGTAATCACTGATGCCGGTTTTTACCTCAACCATTTTCGCAACGCCATTATCGTTGACAAAAACAACGACTTTATCGGCTTCCTTCTTTGCTGGTTTGGCTTGATTGTTCGATTGATTATTTGTGTTTTGTGCCGGAGGCCCACCACCATCACCACCTTCTGGTTTCTTCAAGTCTTCTGGATTACGCGTTGTCACGGAAGCTAGCGGCACCGACAAAACATCCGCTTTTTGAGTCGTAATGATATCAACACTTGCCGTCATGCCTGGACGGAACGGGAATTTATTTCCTTCTTTCACAAGATCCTGGTACGATGAACTCAAGATCAAGATACGCACCTCGAATTCAGTAATCGCATCCGCAGAAGCTTTGTCCTTTGCCGTGTTGGCGATTAAGGTCACTACGCCTCTAAATTCTTTATTGATGTTTGAATAGGCATCAACATCAATAATTGCCGTGTCACCAACGGATACCCGCACAATGTCATTCTCATTTACGTTTACCCGAACTTCCATCTTGGTAAGATCAGCGATACGAAGCATTTCAGTACCCGTCATGGTAGCTGTCCCCACAACGCGCTCACCATTCTTCACAATCAACTTTGACACTACACCAGACATCGGTGCCACCACGGAAGTCTTGCGAAAGTTTTCGCGCGCTTCACGTAAAGAAGCTTCCGTGCTGCGAATAATATATTTTGCTGCTTCTACTGCCTGCTCTGACGAAGTTACATCGCTCTTCGCGACATTATAATTCTGCTGAGCCAGTTGCCAGTCAGCATCCGAAATAACTTTCTCTTTGTATAATCTTTCCTGGCGTTTGTATTCTTGCTCCGCGCGTGTGAACGTTGCTTGCGAGCGCAAGAGCTGTGCTTCCGTCTGCTCAAGCGATGCGCGCTGCTGGCTTAATCCGGCTTCGGCACGATCGAGCTGGCTTTGCCAGGTGTCAGGTCTGATCTTAACAAGTGTCTGCCCTCTTTTCACAGAATCACCTTCTTCAACGAGAAGGTCAATGATCTCACCAGATACTTCCGGTGCTAATTTCACTTCCGTTACCGGCTGAACCGTACCCGATGCACTCACCTTTTCGATGATCGTTACCCGTTTTGCTTTCGCGATTTCTACTTCAAGTTCCTTCGGCTTTCCAATCCACCCCGCTGATTTTCCAACGAGGAGAAATACAATAATAAATACAGTAGCTCCAATGAGCCAGTATAACATTTTATTTGATTTGCGTTTTTGCTTTGCCATTGGGTTTTATGAATTAGAAGTCTAAAGGTTTGCCTGAATAAAAGTCGAGAAGTTTTTTCCTGAAGATGAAATTGTATTTTGCCCGGGCAAGATCACTCTTCGCCTGGAACAAGTCGTTTTCCGCAACCTGATACTCCACGTAGTTCGCAGCACCGATGTCAAAGCGCTGCTTCGTCATGCGGAAAGCTTCTTCGCGAGCCTGCACCTGGCGTATCGATGAATTGTAAGTCTTTGATGCAGCAAAGGCATCGTTGTATGCTGTCTCTACATTTTGTCGCAGTGTCTGGTTGGCAAGCTTATGGTTGATCTCGGCAACATTTCTATTAATGACAGAACGTTGTACCTGAGCTCTCGACTGAAAACCATTTAGCAAGGGAATACTCAATGTAATACCGGCTGACCTGAAAAAGTTATCACTAAGTTGGTCGCGGTATCCGTATCCGTCTGTAAAGGCTGTCGGCATCTCCACATCCCGGAAGACAAACCGTTGCTGCGATGAAACCGGGTCAATATAATAACCAATTGGTGAAGGAACCGTCTCGACTGCACCCTCGATTGGAATCGGCCGATCGTTGGCACTGGAGTAGTTGCTGTTGAGCGATCCTCCAAGGGTCAATCGTGGATAAAGATTTCCGCGCGCTGCCTTCACTGCGTAATAAGAGCTCGACACCCGCAACTCCGCGGCCCTTATCTCAGGAAGGCTCTTGCGTGCAATTTCAAAAATCTCCTGACTCGAATTTTCAATCACAAGGTCTTCTACTTCGAGTTGTGGAATCTCAACATCCATGTCAGTCGAGCCTGGCAACTGCAAGGCTTGCTTCAACTGGAGCAATGAAAGATTTAATGCGTTTTCGTTGTTAACAACCGCTACCTCGTTGGTGGCAACCTGAGCATCGAGATTCAACTCGTTAGACTTCGGAAGAGCGCCAGCTTCAACTTGCTTTTTTGTGCGCTCGTATTGCTGTTGACTCGAGCTAAGCTGAAACCTTGCGTTCTCCAAAAGCTCCTTATTGAAAACGACATTGACATACAGGTTGATCACATTCAGCATCAGATCATTCTTTGCCTTTTCAAGATCCTGCTCCGATGCCTGAAAATCTTTATTCGATTGCCTGATGGTGTTCTGAATTCGCAAGCCATTGAAGACCGTAAGCTGAGCATTTGCGTTCGGGCTTAGCGAGCGAATTTCCTGAGTGGTAAATTCGTTCGTTACAGGGTTGATGGAGCGGCCCCAGTTGTAACCATTTGAAACACTTGCATTCACGGATGGCAACATTGCTGCCTTCGACTGCAAACGAGTCACTTCTGCGCTTTCAACATCATATCGGCTGCGCTGCACGCCCAGGTTGTTGGCCAACGCATAATCCACGCACTCTTTCAGTGTCCAGACTTTGGTGTTTTTTTGAGGCGTGTCTTGGGAGAACGCAGGATTGCCAAGGACAGCAACCAGGCCACAAGCTACGAGCAGTAATTTTGTTTTCATTTTAACGATCGATATCAGGTATGTAAATAATTTCTTTTACCCAGCTAAGACTCCTTAAGTATTCCAATGTTACAGGCTTGAGGCCAGAATCCATTTCGATCACGAGGCACGCGAGATCATTCTTTCCTTTCCGTGACACCGACATTGTTGCAATATTACAGTCATCGTGCGCCAGAATATCGGAAATGAAAGCGATGCTTCCTTTGACATCCGCTGCGGTAATAATCAGGGTATGAAGACTCGCGCTGAAGTCAGCTTTGAAGCCATTCACCTCGGCAATATTAATTAGACCGCCTCCTTTGCTTTCACCAACCACTTCAATCTTTCGGTCACCCTTCGTAAGGTTCAATCGAATGGTGTTGGGATGAAGCGCAGACGCGTTTCCGATCGACTTGAAGGCATATTTCAGGCCTTCCTTTTCTGCGATTTCAAGAGCATCTTTTATGCGCTTGTCGTCAGTCTTAAAATCCAGCAAGCCGGCAATGATTGCACGGTCACTCCCATGTCCTTCGTATGTCCGCGCGAAGGAATTATAGAAGATGATCTCGGCATGATCAGGTCGACCACCCAGGAGCTTTAATGCAGCCCGCGCAATGCGAACCACCCCTGCGGTATGTGAACTTGAAGGACCGATCATTACAGGCCCAATCATATCAAAAACACTGCTTTTCTCTGCCATTTGGTTTGGATACGGTATCTGTCGTTAAAAGGATGAAATAGTTACAGCAATTCTCAATCTACGTCAAAAAATAGGCGTCAAATGTACCGATACTTTAGGAATAAATTCGAAAACTGAAGAGTGAGCGGGCGACTTAATCTTTTGAAAACCAGTTTATTGAATTGATCATTGATCGGCAGGGCATCTCACCCGGAAACTTCGTAACTTTCCCACACCTGGAGTTGCTATGAAAGCCAACAAAATCCTCTTCCCTTTCCTACTGATTGTTAGTACGTGTGTATTTGGTCAAGAGTCGCTGGTCTTACCTGCAGACCTCACATTTTCGTCTGAATTTGAAAAAGCGATGTTCGATGCACATCTCAATAAGACGAAACCAGAAGCGTTCAAACTCTTTATCGCCAGTGGGCAAACGCTCAATGAGCAGGCAATCGATCAGGCATTTCAACATTTCGACCTTTTCATCAAGCGCGTTAACACGGAAAAAGTCCTGTCAAAAAGAAATGACAAAAAAGTGAAACTAGTCTATGACGATGTTCACGACACATTCCTAAGAAAATATGAACTTGAAAATCGGTTTGAAGACATCTTCATAAATGGCCATTACAACTGCGTGTCGGCAACCGCCCTCTACGCCCTGGTGTTTGAAAAGCTGAACATTCCCTATGTGATCAAAGAGAAACCAACGCATGTCTATTTGATCGCTTATCCTTCAACTGAAAGAATTATCGTGGAGACGACCACACCTGCCGGAGGATTTATCACCTTCAATCCGCAGTTCAAACAATCCTATGTTAAAATATTGAGGGACCAGAAATTGATCACGGCCCAGGAGTACAGCAAAG
>DASWTM010000118.1:0-26146 GCA_036402115.1 Chryseosolibacter sp. | reverse complement strand
AACGCTATGGCAAAAAAGCTGTTCACTGTGCGGAGAGGACTTTAAAGTAACGGCATCGGTTCGAATTTTCCTAAAGAATTTCTCAAACTTTGTTATGCCTGAAAAAATGGCTTTTTTGTGCCAAAATTGCATGTTAGAGGACAATTATAAGCAGCGGGGATTGCGCAATAAACTGGTAAAAATGCTCGAAAAAAAGGGCATTTCTGACCCTCGGGTTTTGGCCGCGATCGGGAAGGTTCCAAGGCACTTTTTCTTTGAAAATGCGCTGCTCGAACACGCGTACCAAGACAAGGCTTTTCCCATCGGTGAGGGCCAGACGATTAGCCAACCGTATACGGTGGCTTTTCAATCCGAAAAACTGGAGATCCGGCCGGGCGACAAAATTCTCGAAATCGGGACGGGATCTGGGTATCAGGCCTGTATTTTAATGGAGTTGGGCGCTCGAGTATATACTATAGAATACAATCGAGTGCTTTACGAGCAAACCCGTCATTTTTTGCCCGAAATGGGCTATAAACCGTATTTTTTTCACGGGGATGGCTCAAAAGGACTGCCACCAAAGGCTCCATTCAATAAAATCATTGTTACGGCCGGTGCACCGGTCATACCTAAGAGTCTTACCGACCAATTGGCAGATGGAGGAATCCTGATCATCCCGGTTGGCGACCGCGATTCGCAACGGATGATCCGGATTCGAAAAGCGGGCGACAAGCTTTTGAAGGAAGAGTTTGCGAATTTCGCGTTCGTCCCACTGCTGGGTGAACAAGGGTGGAAGTCGTGACTCTCCCTTGACTACACGGTAAGCAGAGCAGTCAGCAATTGCTTAAAGCGAGCGAAATCGTTCGTCATACTTATTACTTGTTTCTTGCCGCTCATAAAACGCTGAAGCGTTTCTGGAATCTGAATCTTTTCCTCCAGCGTTTCTTCAACTACTTCCAGGAATTTTGCCGGATGCGCAGTCTCAAGAAAGACGCCCACCTGGCTGCTGTGCAAATATTTTTTTAAACCGGCATACCCTACCGCACCATGTGGGTCTAAAATATACTGGGACTTCGACTTTACTTCTCTCGTTGCTAACCTTGTCTCATCATCGGTAATCCCATAGCCAGAAATTGAATTTGAAATCCTCTCAAAGTCGTGTCCGAATATTTCGAGGATGCGCTCAAAGTTGCTCGGGTTTCCGACATCCATTGCATTACTGATCGTCTGAATAGATGGACGCGGTTTGAATTCTTTCGTCTTCAAATATTCGGGGACAACATCGTTCTTATTTGTCGCTACTACAAAATGATCGATGGGTAATCCCATTTTTTGTGCCAGTAGCCCTCCCGTGAGGTTTCCAAAATTTCCGCTCGGCACCGAAAATACAATAGGTTTGTTTAAGTGCATGAGGCGACTGACTGCATAGAAATAGTAAAATGACTGTGGAATAAGGCGCGCAATGTTGATGGAGTTGGCTGACGTTAAAAAGAATTCTGCGCGAAGATTCTCATCCTGAAATGCCTTTTTCACCAGCGACTGACAATCATCGAACGTTCCATCAACTTCAATCGCGGTAACGTTTTGTCCCAGCGTTGTGAATTGCTTTTCCTGGATCAGGCTGACCTTGCCTTTTGGATAGAGAACTATCACACGAGTTCCATTTACACCCAGAAATCCGTTGGCAACTGCGCTCCCCGTGTCTCCGGATGTTGCAGCAAGAATCACGATTTGCTTTTTCTCCTCCTTTGCAAAATACCCCAGTAGTTGCGACATGAAACGCGCCCCGAAATCTTTAAAGGCGAGTGTAGGCCCATGAAATAATTCAAGTGCAAAAATATTCTTTTCAACTTCGACCAGGGGTGCATCAAACTGAATAGTGTGATCCACGATTCGCTTCAACTCCTGCTCGGGAAGTGAATCACCAATGAGATGCTTCGCCACATCGAACGAGATTTCCTGAAACGATCTTTCAGGAAGCGATCCAAAAAATGTTCTTGGAAGCGACCTGATTTCAGTCGGCATGTATAATCCGTTGTCAGGTGCTAGTCCTCGGATGACGGCTTCTCTGAGCGTAACCTGGTGCGATCTATTTTTTGTACTGTAGAGAATCATTGAATTAGGAATTAGGCTACGGTAGTTTATCACAACACTACCTTTGCTCCTGTCGAATTGATTTTTGAGATGTAGACTTCGCTTTGAAGTTTGAATTTTTGAAACTCCTGTTGGATTACTTTTCCCGTACGGATTGCAATTTCCTTTTCCGTGCACAAGGCGAAGATCGTTGGACCTGAACCGGAGATTCCACACCCCAGGGCACCAGCTCCCACTGCCTTTTCTTTGATCAGATCAAAGCCGGGGATGAGCAGTGAGCGAACCGGTTCCGCCACCACGTCTTTCAACGACCGACCGATTAATCCAAAATCAGGTTTCATCAGCCCCGCGACAAGTCCAGCGATATTGCCCCATTGGGTGATAGCATCCTTCAACGGTATGGTTGAGCGTAGCACTTGCCGTGAGTCCTGTGTTTTTAATTCAAGGTGCGGATGTACGAGCGTGCAAAACAAATTCTCCGGTGTTGGAATGGAGACGACATCCAGCGGTTCATAACCACGAATCAAGATAAATCCGCCCAGCAACGATGGAGCAACGTTGTCGGCATGAGCAGAACCACAGGCGATACGCTCCGACTCCATCGCAAAGGGAAGAAGATCACGCCTTGATAATGGTTCTCCGAGAAGATGATTAATACCAGCAAGGGCGGCAGCCGCGCTGGCAGCGCTTGAACCCATACCACTTCCTAGCGGAAGATTTTTCTTCAACACGATTTCCACACCGGCATCGCTATCAATCGCATTTAAAAACGAAATCACTGCAACTCCGGCTGTGTTTTTCTCCGCTTCAAGCGGAAGACGGCCACCGTCTCCCTCTATTTTCAAAATTCTAACACCGGCATTCTTGGTCAGTGTTAATGTCACTTCGTCTCCCGGCTGTTCAACGGCAAATCCGAGCACATCGAATCCGCAGGACACATTGGCGACTGTTGCGGGAGCAAAAGCTTTTATTGTTTTCATGTTAGCGGGCATAGTGTCCAATACGAATTACATCTGCAAAAACTCCAGCCGCAGTCACAGCAGCTCCAGCGCCCGGCCCTCGAATCACCATTGGGCGTTCGTGATAGCGCTCGGTGGTGAGAAGTATAATGTTGTCGCTTCCGGATAAACTGTAGAAGGGGTGCTGATCCTTAACCGATCCAAGCTCCACTTTCACTTCCCCGTCTTTCAGCACAGCTTTGTACCTGAGTTTCTCCTGGTTGGCGCATGCCTTCGCGCGAAGCTTCTCAAATTCTACATCATGCTTTTCGAGGTTTTTGAAAAACTGATCCACAGAAATGTCACCCTGGCAATCCGCGGGTACAAGGTTCTGCACTCTGATGTCACTCAATTCAAGATTCAATCCTGTTTCGCGGGACAGTATCAGGATTTTTCGAGCGACATCCATTCCACTGAGGTCATCGCGTGGATCGGGTTCGGTGTATCCCTTCGCTTTCGCCTCTTTCACCACGTCACTGAACTTTTTCCCTTCCGTGAAATTGCTGAAGATGAAATTCAACGTACCGCTCAATACGCCTTCGATGCTGAAAACTTTATCACCGCTCAGGAGGAGATCATTCAACGTATTGATGACAGGAAGCCCCGCACCCACATTCGTTTCATACAGGAATTTTACACCACGCTTCATCGCAGTTTTGCGAAGGGTTTGATATTTCTGTTGTGATCCTGAGTTCGCTTTCTTGTTCGGTGTAACGACTGAAATGTTCCCAGACAGAATAGCTTCGTAACAGTCAGTCACCTCCTCACTTGATGTGCAGTCAACAAAAATGCTGTTCGGAAGATTTACGGAGAGCATTTTATCAACAAATGCAGACATCTTCATTGGCTCACCTTTTTCTTTCATTTCTGCTAGACAGGTCTGTAGGTTGAGCCCCTCCTCATTGAACAACATCTTCTTACTATTCGCAATGCCGACAACATTCACTTCCAGTAAATTATCCTCTGCGAGTTTAGCGAACTGTTCACGAACCATATTAATCAAAGCGGTTCCGATCAATCCTGTTCCGACTATGAACAAATTGAGAAGTTTTCGATCGGACAAGAAAAACGCTTCGTGGAGAGCTTGAAGTGCTTTCCCTACATCCGGCTGTCGTACAACGGCAGAAATGTTACGTTCGGAAGAACCTTGCGCAATCGCTGATACGTTCACCCCATTTTTCCCTAGTGCTCCAAACATTCTTCCACTTGTGCCCGGACTTTGTTTCATCCCATCTCCAACCACGGCAACAATGGCGTGATCGCTCTCAACAACCACTTCATCCACTTCCTCATTTCTGATTTCGTTTTGAAACTCGCGGTCGATCGCTTGTTTTGCTTCGGTCGCGCTCTTGCTTTCTACCGCTATACAGATCGAATGTTCGGATGAAGCCTGGCTGATCAGAATCACGTTTATTCTTTCGCGCGCAAGTGTAGCAAACAAACGATTCGAAAATCCGACTACGCCCAGGAGTCCGCTGCCTTGGATGTTCAGTAGACTGATACCACTCATTGATGAAATGCCTTTGATCAGTTTTCCATTTGAAGCATCTGCATGGATCTTTGTTCCAAGGAATGTTGGGTTGAACGTATTTTTAATCCAGATCGGAATATGATTGATCATCGCAGGTTGCATGGTGGCGGGGAAAATCACCTTTGCACCGAAGTGTGAAAGCTCCATTGCCTCCTCGTAACTCATCTCGGGAACAGTGAATGCTTTTTTCACCAGTCGAGGATCTGCCGTCATCATTCCATCAACGTCCGTCCATATTTCCAGATCCTTTGCACGAAGCGCCCCGGCAAAAATTGCCGCGGTATAATCGGATCCGCTTCTGCCTAGCGTTGTTGTTTCTCCGTTTTCAGACGTGGCAATAAAACCTGTGATGATCTGAACATTCTGATGATGCTTAAAGTATTCAACAATTTGTTTGTTGGTAACGGCATAGTCAACTTTCGCGTGGCCGTAGTTGTTATCCGTGCGAATTACCGTACGTGCATCGAGATACTCGACCGGCAGATCCTGATCCTTCATCACCTCAGCTATGATGTACGCTGACAACCGCTCGCCAAAACTCATGATGTAATCAAGCGTGCGGGGCGTTCTTTCTTTCACCAGGAAGACACCATGCAAAACGTCTTCAAGTTCGTTCACTTTGATTTTAACCTGTGCCAGAATACTGCTTTGCTTCTGAACACTGATGAGCTGGCGCACCACTTCAAGATGACGTTTCTGAAGTTCTTCAAGTCTCTTCTTGTATTCCAGGTCACCCTCAAGAGCGAGCTTCGAGATTTGGATAAGTTGATCGGTAACACCACCGAAGGCAGAAAACACAATAGCAACATCGCCTCCTAAATAAGGTTTGACGATTTCAATGACAGACTGTATACGTTGCGGTGTCGCCACTGACGATCCACCGAATTTTAAGATTTTCATTTTGAGTTGATAAGTGATGAGTTTGAAAAGTTGATCTCGCAGTCCAGTTCCTTGAAGTGGACATATGAAGACACAGGTTGGGGTAAAAATTAGACACGGGTTACCCCGTAATAATTGTTGTTGTAATAGTGGTGGCAGGAATGAACGAACAAGCCGTAATCATCATGCGCGATGATGAAGAAAGATGTGCTATAGTTTGGCCTGCTTTCATGATACTGTTCGAAATAATGAAATGATCCAGTTGTTTGCAAAGTATTTTTTATGATTTTTGTGCGAACTAACGGTTAGTAGTCGGTTGCAATCGTTAGCAATCAATAAATCGAATTTTAGATTTAAGATTTTAGATTTAGGATTTTTGGTGTACACCATGAATCCAGAGCAGTCTCCCCCTGCCGGAATGCTCTGAAATCTAAAATCTGAAATCTCAATTCTTAAATCCGTTCATGTTGAAGAAAAAGAAATACCCCCGCGAATCCTTTGTCTCGATGACAGAACTCGTTTTGCCAAACGATACAAACACCTTGAACAATCTGATGGGTGGAAGACTCATGCATTGGATGGATATCGTTTCTGCGATTGCAGCACAGCGGCATTCAAACAGTATTGTCGTGACTGCCTCGGTCGACAACATTTCATTCCGTCATCCGATTCAATTAGGAAATGTTGTTACGTTAAAAGCAAAAGTTACGCGTGCTTTCAATTCCTCGATGGAGGTTCGCATTGACGTCAGTGCCGAGAACATCCCACAGGCAAAAAAAATTGAAAGTAACAGCGCTTACTTTACGTTCGTGGCGGTAGATCAAAATAACCAACCTACCGATGTTCCTGAAGTTGAACCTGAAACCGATGAAGAGCGCGCACTCTATGATGGTGCGTTGCGAAGGCGCCAACTTCGTCTCATCTTATCGGGCAGAATGAAGCCTCAGGAGGCAAATGAACTGAAGTCAATCTTCGATATTAAAGAAGTACAGTCATGAGCGCATCGCCCTTATCTCATTTGTTCAACGAAGAATTGTACACAATTCCCCCGATCGTTACGATCATCATAAACAAACCGTGGGAAGCTATAACGGAAGAACACCGTACGCTGCTGTCGAAGATTTTGGGTGCTGTCAAAATCGGTTTACCCTCAGCCCGGATCATGCAGCGTAAGTCCGTCACACTCGATGAAATGCTTGGTATTGGCGCGCAAAAGATCCTTTTATTTGGAACGCAAGCTCCGGTTAACGCCTACGAGTATGTGCAGGCACAAGGTTTTTCTATCATCCGAGCCGATGAATTGGAGGGGCTTGATGATGCAAAGAAGAAAAGTCTCTGGCTTGCGCTGAAGACCATGTTTGCCGCCTGAGTTTTAAGGCAAATTCTTAGAACACAGGTTTTTTGGCTGTTTTGGGACTTATTATATCTTTGCGCAACTTTTAAAACCATTACCCTGTCGGCAATGGTTTTTTTGACTGAAATGCCCAGTCAAATGTATTTGACAGACGAAACCAACGATTTCTTTAAATAACCAAACATGAATAGTATTCTTTATCTCATCCCTGCGCTCGGTGTAGTTGGGCTAATCGCCATGGCCATCAAGTCGGCCTGGGTTTCTAAACAGGATGCCGGAGATGCAAAAATGCAGGAACTTGCCGGATACATCGCGAGTGGCGCAATGGCCTTTCTAAAGGCCGAATGGAAAGTTTTAGGATATTTTGCAGTGATTGCAGCCATCCTTTTGGGATGGTCCGGGACGCTGGTTGAAGATTCGCATCCGATCATAGCAGTGGCGTTCCTTATCGGTGCCGTTCTTTCTGCGCTCGCGGGATATATCGGGATGAAGATCGCTACCAAGGCAAATGTGCGTACTACACACGCTGCAAGAACGAGCCTGGCAAAAGCACTTAAAGTATCGTTCACCGGTGGTTCGGTGATGGGTATTGGTGTGGCTGGTATTGCCGTGCTTGGATTAGGTGGACTATTCATTGTATTCTATCAAATTTTCGTTCCGGAAGGAGCTGCTATTACAGGCATTGAAATGAAACGCGCCATCGAAGTGTTGGCTGGTTTCTCGCTAGGTGCAGAGTCAATTGCACTGTTCGCCCGCGTAGGTGGTGGTATTTATACAAAAGCTGCTGATGTTGGGGCTGACCTTGTGGGGAAGGTAGAAGCCGGAATTCCGGAGGACGATGTTCGTAACCCGGCAACGATCGCTGACAACGTAGGTGATAACGTTGGTGACGTGGCGGGTATGGGTGCTGACTTGTTCGGTTCGTATGTGGCAACAATTCTCGCTACCATGGTTCTTGGTCAGGAAATCGATGCATCCTCTGATAACTACGGAGGCTTGTCTCCTATCCTACTTCCGATGCTGATCGCGGGGCTCGGTCTTATTTTCTCAATCGTGGCAACGTGGTTTGTCAGAATCAAAAATGAAACAGACAGCGTTCAAAACGCTTTGAATATTGGTAACTGGTCGTCTATCATTATGACTGCCATCGCTTCTTATTTCGCGGTAATTTATCTGCTTCCCGAAACGATGACGCACCGCGGTGTGGAATTCACGGCAACCGATGTTTTCATCGCGATTGTGATCGGGCTTGTTGTAGGAACGTTGATGAGTATGATCACCGAATACTACACTGCTATGGGCAAGCGCCCTGTGTTGTCCATCATTCGTCAGTCAGGAACCGGACACGCTACTAACATCATTGGTGGTTTGTCAGTGGGTATGGAATCGACTGTTCTCCCAATCATCGTGCTTGCTGCCGGTATCATTGGTTCTTACCACTTCGCGGGTCTATACGGTGTGGCGATTGCCGCTGCCGGTATGATGGCTACCACAGCCATGCAGTTAGCGATCGATGCTTTCGGTCCGATCGCAGATAACGCGGGTGGTATCGCAGAGATGAGTCAGCTTCCAGAGGAGGTTCGTCACCGCACGGATAATCTTGATGCTGTGGGTAACACTACTGCAGCAACAGGAAAAGGTTTCGCTATCGCATCAGCAGCATTAACATCACTTGCTTTGTTTGCAGCGTTCGTTGGTATCTCCGGTATCACTGCAATTGATATCTACAAAGCTCCGGTACTTGCGGGCTTGTTTATCGGTGGTATGATTCCATTCATTTTCTCGTCACTTGCGATTGCAGCCGTGGGACGTGCAGCAATGGATATGGTTAATGAAGTAAGACGCCAGTTCAGGGAAATTCCAGGCATCATGGAATACAAAGCTAAGCCTGAGTATGAAAAGTGCGTGGCGATTTCTACGAAAGCCTCCATCCGCGAAATGATTGCTCCTGGTGCTATCGCCTTAATTGCACCGGTTATTGTCGGATTCATTTTCGGTCCTGAAGTTCTTGGTGGTTTGCTTGCCGGGGTTACCGTCTCAGGTGTGTTGATGGGTATGTTCCAATCCAACGCTGGTGGCGCGTGGGATAATGCCAAGAAGTCTTTCGAAAAAGGTGTGGAGATCAACGGCCAGACCTATTACAAGAAATCAGAGCCGCACAAAGCTTCGGTAACAGGAGACACAGTAGGCGATCCATTTAAGGATACTTCTGGTCCATCCATGAACATTTTGATCAAACTTACTTCGATCGTTGCCTTGATAATTGCTCCGCACATTTCAGAGCATGATCATACAACCTCTAAAAATCACGAGCAAAACAGCCCGAAAATAGAGGTTGTTGCAGCGGAACAAGCAAAAGTTCCGCAGTAATACAGGAAATAACATCTCAAAAAAGAGCCCCTTTACGGGGCTTTTTCTATTTTTGATTAAGCTGAATTTACTATGAAGACTCTCATTACAGTATTGCTTTTTGTTCCCTCGCTGGGTTTCAGTCAAAACATTACAGGGAAATGGACCACCATTGATGACGAAACCGGTAAGGAAAAATCAGTGGTTGAGGTGTATGAAAAGGAGGGCAAATATTTTGGAAAAGTGACCAAGCTGTTTCGCGGACCGAATGAAGACCCGGATCCGGTATGCGATGAATGCGAAGACAACGACCCACGGTATAAGAAGAAGATTATCGGAATGGAGATTATTCGTAATATGAAGAAGGACGGTGATGAGTACGCGAATGGAGACATTCTTGATCCGGCCAATGGCAAAGTCTACAAATGCAGGCTTTGGCTGGAAGGCTCGGATTTAAAAGTTCGTGGCTATTGGGGCCCCTTTTTCAGGACACAAACGTGGAAAAAATCACAATAGGTCAGACGAATGAATGTATTAATCGACAAAGCGACAATTAATCGTAACAGGCGAGGTTACAAAGAGATTCAATAATGGTATTTAGGTCGAGCTCATCCATGAACGAAAAAGAGATATTCGATCGCATCCAGCGAGGTGACGAGAAAGCTCTTGAGTTCCTGTACAAGAAATACTATCGAATGATGACCAAGCTGGTTATCACCAATAGTGGGACGGAAGAGGAGGCACGGGATATTTATCAGGATGCCCTGATTGTTTTCTGGCAGAAAGCAACATCCGGCAACCTGGTCCTGACCTCGAAGATCAGTACCTATATCTACAGCATTTGCCAGAATTTGTGGCGAAAGGAACTGGATCGGAAAAAAAGGCTGAGCAATGAGGAAAAAGATACTGCAGTGATTCAGGACATGGATGCTGCAGAGAAAGAAAAAATAATTGCCCGCTGCATGGACCAGTTGGGTGATACGTGTAAGAAGGTTTTGATGTACTATTATTTTGAAGAGATGTCGATGCAGGATATCGCAGAGAAGTTGGGATTCGCCAACACCGATACCGCCAAGACAAAAAAATACAAGTGCAAAAAGAAGCTTGACGAATTAGTAAAAGCTCAGTACTCTGAGCGGGACTTTTTAGATTAGTGACATGGCAACAGCACGCGACTTAGAATTACTAGATGACTACCTTGGAAACCGCATGGATGCAAAATCGCGTGCTGCGTTTGAACAACAAATGAACGCTGATCAGGAGCTGCGTGGAGAAATGCAGATGCAACAGCAAATGATTGCAGGCATAAAAAAGGCCCGCGTCGCTGAATTGAAAAGCATGCTGAACAACGTTCCAATTCCAGCCGGCCAGACTACTGGGGTAGCTGTCGGTGCTAAGGTTGCACTCGGGGTCGCAATCGCAGGGCTTATCGCTAGTGGAATTTATTTGTACGTTGATAACGACTCACAGGAGATTGTTGTGCCGCGAACAGATTCAGTAATGACACCTCAGGCGGAACAGGAACCTGTAACAAAAGAGACTCCGGCTGAAGAACAATCAGCAGAAGCCACGCATGAGGACTCACCTGTTGTTTCTTCCCAGGAATCGTCTGCGGAACGCAAACCGGTGGCTCCGCCAAAACCTGGCAAAAAAGCGCCAACGGCTGATGCGACCCAAAAGATTGAAGTCTATGATCCGTCAACGGAACTTGACGAAAATAATAGCGCCCAGGTGACCGAGGAATTGAACCACAGCGAAGCAAGTGTGACTCCTTCCATTGCTGTAGAGATCGATTCAAAAAATAAAAAGTACAATTTCCATTATCAGTTTAAAGACGGTAAACTGTTTCTCTATGGTCCGTTTGAAAATAACGTCTATGAGATAATGGAATTTTTCAATGAGGAAAAGCGCACACTGTTCCTCTACTACAACGAGAAATACTATTTGTTGAAAGATAATAACGCTTCCCTAAAACCTCTCAACTCCATTCAGGATGCTGAACTGCTGAATAAATTGAAGGAATACAGAAATAAGTAGGTCGAAGTTCGGTTTTTTGGAAAGCCCTGGCTGCTAACGCGGCTGGGGCTTTTCTTTTTGAAATCTTTTCGACCGGGTAGCAAATTCCAATAACCAATAATCAAATCTCAAATAGAGTCGTATACTTTCTGCTGGCTCCGTCATATTTGTCGAGAACTTGATAACGGGGGGTCAATTTCCAAGCATACGTATTAGGTGTCTAGTTGATCGTAGGCAAGTTGATTTGTCATTTGGTTGTTGGATATTGGTGCTTTTCAGCCTTTCGTGTTTTTTCTGTAATTTCGCCCTTTAGGATGGAGCAAATTAGACGCAAAAAGAAACTTGGTGGCTACCCGGCAGTGGGTGTCGTGGTGAGCGTCACGCTGGCTTTAGTTGTCGTGGGGCTCTTCGGTTTGCTCGTTATCTATTCGCAACAACTGGAAACGCAGGTCCGTGAGAACATTCGACTTCAGGTGTACCTGAAATCAAACCTCACTGAAAACCAACGACTTCAAATCGAAAATAAACTTCTTTCGCAACAGTTTACGTCTAAGCAGCGGAACAAGGCAGTGACATTTGTCTCCAAGGAACAGGCAGCTAAAAATTTTATTGCAGAAACGGGCGAGGACTTCACCAAATTTATCGGTGAAAATCCGTTGAAGGATGCTTACCTGGTTACCATCGACCCCTCTTACCACACAAAGGCGCAACTGGAAAAAATAAAAACCGATATTCAGAAAATGAACGGTGTTTTTCAGGTGTATTATGTTGAAGGGTTGATCGAGTCAGTGAACGACAACGTAGTCAAAATCGGATTTTTTCTTGGAGGATTGATTCTTGTGCTGCTCATCACAGTTGTACTCCTAATCAATAACACTTTACGACTGGCTTTATTCTCTCAGCGCTTCCTCATTCGGAGCATGCAGCTGGTGGGGGCGACTAACTGGTTTATTCAGCGGCCGTTTATAATGCGGGCAGCTGGTTATGGCCTTCTTAGCGGCATTATTGCATCCATACTCATGTGGGTCATGTCAGATTACGCGCGGAATCAAATAATAGATTTGAATCTCCTTCACCGAGAAGACCAATTTTACGTACTTCTAGCATTGCTGATTTTTATCGGAGTGATTGTCGCTGTCATCAGTACATTCTTTTCGATTCGGAAATATTTAAAGATGTCATTGGATCAACTTTATTGAATTAAACACATATGGATAAACTTCCTTTCGGTCGCAAAAACTATCAGTGGATGATCATCGGAATCATCACGCTAGTGGCGGGGTTCACAATCATGTCACTTGATAACCAGCCCCATGGTTTTGGCTTTCTTGGCTTAACGCTCGGTCCGGTGATTGTAATGGCAGGCTTCATCATTGAGATCTACGCTATACTCCACAACCCCACTAAATAATTTAAGATTTGAGATTTTAGATTTAATAATTGAGTATCCGCTCATTTCAAACTTCACTAAATCTAAAATCTTAAATCTAAAATCTTAAATCGTACGTTGGAATGTCCATACTCGAAGCCATCGTCCTCGCCATCATCGAGGGCATCACTGAATTTTTGCCCATCTCGTCTACCGGTCACATGATCATCGGTTCTTCGCTTATGGGAATCGCTAAGGATCCTTTCACCAAAATGTTCACGGTAGCGATCCAGTTTGGCGCAATTCTTTCCGTGATTGTACTTTACTGGAAAAGATTTTTCCAAACCATCAATTTCTATTTCAAGCTGTTTGTGGCATTCATTCCCGCAGCGGTATTTGGTTTGTTATTCAATGACTATATCGAGGCCTTGCTGGAACGCGTTGATGTTGTAGCGTACATGCTCGTTGCGGGCGGTCTTTTTTTCCTATTCATGGATAAGATCTTTAAGACGGACACCGCACGTGATGAGGAAGTAACGTATCCAAAAGCTCTCAAGATTGGCTTCTTTCAGGTGATCGCCATGATCCCTGGCGTTTCGCGCTCTGCAGCAACCATCATTGGAGGACTTTCACAAAAGCTTACCAAAAAAGCTGCAGCTGAATTCTCTTTCTTCCTTGCCGTACCTACGATGTTTGCAGCCACATGCCTTTCAATCTATAAGTTTTACGATGGCGGTGGAAGATTTGGAGAAACCGAAATTACAGCCTTGATTGTGGGGAATGTTGTCGCGTTCATCGTAGCTATGATTGCCATCAAGTCATTCATCACCTTCCTCACGAAACATGGATTTGCGGTGTTTGGCTACTACCGGATTATTGTTGGGGTCACCATCCTGATTCTTTATTACCTTGGCGTTGAGCTTTCAATCGTCTAATGGAAGGACAACCACAAATTGATCAAGTCCTCTTAATTAATAAGCCATACGAATGGACTTCCTTTGATGTAGTGAACAAACTTCGCTACAAACTGAAGATGAAGAAGATCGGCCATGCAGGCACCTTAGATCCACTAGCCACCGGGTTGCTAATCGTCTGCACCGGAAAGATGACCAAACGAATTGACGAGTTCATGGGGCTTGAAAAAGAATACACCGGCAAATTCGTCATCGGCCAGACCACGCCATCCTTTGACCTCGAAACAGAAGCAAGTGAACCGAAGGATATAAGCCATATTAGCCGGAACGATCTTGTGCACGCTACTAAAAACCTGATTGGAAGAATCAGTCAACTGCCTCCCATGCATTCTGCCATAAAGATCGGAGGAAAGCGTGCGTACAAATTCGCGCGGCAGGGGAAGGAAGTAGAACTGCAGCCACGTGATGTTGACGTTCTGGTTTTCGATATTACCGACTTTGCTGGCGCTGAAGTTAGTTTCCGAATTGTTTGCTCAAAGGGAACCTATATCCGAAGCATCGCCCGCGATTTTGGTGCAGCACTTGGAGTAGGTGCCTATCTTTCACATCTTTGCCGTACACGCATCGGGCCTTACCTGTTAACTGATGCCATTTCTATTGACGAAGTTCAGGTATGAAGATCTATCACGGAATAGAAGATTTTGCAAAACTCGATTTTGCTGTTGTTACCAGCGGGACATTCGATGGTGTTCATGTTGGCCACCAGAAAATCTTTTCAAGACTGCGGGAGATTGCCTCACGACACAAGGGTGAATCAGTGGTTATCACCTTCTGGCCTCACCCACGTCTCGTACTTCATCCCGAAGACGATTCGTTAAAAGTGCTGAACACGTTCGAAGAAAAGGCGGAACTTCTGAAAGAACAAGGTATTCATCACCTGATTCGTATTCCGTTTACAAAAGAATTTTCGCAGCTAACCTCGGAGCAGTTCATCAAAAAAATTCTGGTCGATACCATCGGCACGAAAAAACTGGTCATTGGTTATGATCATCACTTCGGCAAAAACCGTGAGGGAAGCTTCGAACAACTCAAATTAAACGGGCCAAAGTATGGTTTTGATGTTGAAGAAATTCCGCGCCAGGATGTCGATCATGTTGGTGTAAGTTCCACCAAGATCAGAAAAGCCCTTGAAGAAGGTGACATTGAAACAGCAACTCATTTTCTTGGCAAACCGTATGCGCTTACAGGCCGCGTTGTAGCCGGTGATAAGCTTGGGCGCATCATTGGCTACCCGACAGCGAATCTCGAAATCGAGGTGAAACACAAGCTGGTACCCATGGATGGCATTTATGCAGTCACTGTTGTGCACGAACATGCATCCTACGGTGGAATGCTCTACATTGGAAACCGTCCTACCATCAACGGAACAAAACAAAACATTGAAGTCAACATCTTTGATTTCAATAACGATATTTACGGTGAATCGCTTACCGTAAAGCTTCACAAGCAAATTCGCGGTGATAAGAAATTAAGTGACCTGGAAGCACTTAAAGAACAGATCAACCTAGACAAAATCGCTGCTCAAGCCATCTTAAAAGATTTAAAGAATTAAGTTCATCAAAATGGAAAGTCCAAAACTCCTTTGGTCACCTTCAGATGCATTGAAAAATAATGCAAACGTTACCAGCTTTGTAAAGTGGCTCAAGCAGACGCAAACGGTACCCTTCGCTGACTATCAGGAGCTATGGCAGTGGTCTGTTGACCATCCTGAACTTTTTTGGAAATCGATATGGGAATATTTTGATGTGCAGCATGAAGGAAACTTTTCCATTGTTCTTTCAGACGATCCTATGCCCCATACAAAATGGTTTGAAGGCACACGTCTGAATTACGCTGAGCATATTTTTCGTAAACGGAACGACTCACGTCCGGCCATCATTTTTAAATCCGAAGGCTCGTCCATACAGAAAATAAGTTGGAAGACGCTTGAAAGCCAGGTGGCTTCGCTTCAAAAGTTTTTGCTTGACAGCGGCATTAAAACCGGTGAGCGCATTGTTGGATATCTTCCTTGCATTCCGGAAGCAACGGTCTCTTTCCTTGCGGCCAATGCCATGGGTGCGATCTGGTCAAGTTGTTCGCCAGACTTCGGTACGAATGCAGTAATCGATCGTTTTGCACAGATCGAACCGAAAGTGCTGATCGCTGTTGATCAATACAGCTACGGTGGGAAAACGTTCAATAAGCGTGATGTGATTGATGACCTCGTAAAAGCCATCCCGAGCATCGAGTTCGTAATTGTTATCGCTGACACGATTTCAGCAGCTAAAAGGACAACGTATCTTTGGAAGGATGTCACTAGCGAGCCTAAACTCCAAATTAAGTTTATCCGTGTTCCATTTGAGCATCCGATGTGGGTGTTGTACTCTTCAGGAACAACTGGTCTCCCCAAGGCTATCATGCATTCTCATGGAGGAATCTTGTTGGAGCAGCTGAAGTACGGCACTTTTCATAACGACTTCCGCGAAAGCGAAAATTGTTTTTGGTACACAACAACAGGCTGGATGATGTGGAATTACATTCACGGAAGTTTACTCGCAGGTGGTACCATGGTGTTGTATGATGGAAGTCCTGGCTTTCCTGACCTGAACGTGCTTTGGAAGTTTATCGAAGAAGCGCACATCCACCACTTTGGAACAAGTGCAGGTTTCATCCTGGCCAACATGAAGGCTGAGACAAAGCCCGTACAGTTTGATTTGAGTTCCTTGCGGTCGATTGGTTCGACCGGAAGCACCCTCCCACCCGAGGGCTTCGACTGGGTTTACAAAAATGTCAAACCAGATGTGTGGCTTGCGTCAATGAGTGGCGGAACGGATGTCTGCAGCGCATTCGTAGGCGGTATGCCAACGTGGTCGGTATACGCAGGGGAGATTCAATGTCGGGCGCTGGGATGCAAGCTCGAAGCCTTTGATGAAGACGGAAATCCGATCTTCGATGAAGTCGGAGAAATGGTAATCACCAAGCCGATGCCTTCGATGCCTGTATCGTTTTGGAACGATCCTGATTTCAAGCGGTACGAAGAAAGTTATTTCGAAATGTATCCGGGAATCTGGAGGCATGGTGACTGGATTAAAATAACGTCACGGCAGGGAGTCGTGATCTACGGCCGCTCTGACGCCACACTTAACCGCGGTGGAATCCGAATCGGTACAAGCGAAATCTATCGTGCGGTTGATAAGGTGAAGGAAGTAAAAGACAGCCTCATCATCTGCATCGAGAAAGAAGGTGGTGAATTCTGGATGCCATTGTTTGTGGTCATGCAGGATGGGATATCGTTGTCTGAGGACATCAAAAAGAAAATCAATCAAACTATTCGCAGCGAATACACACCGCGTCATGTGCCGGATGAGATCATCGCAGCGCCTGACATCCCTTATACGATCAGCGGAAAGAAAACGGAAACACCAGTGAAGAAAGTGTTGATGGGCAAAGATCCAAAGAAGGTAGTGAATGCAGGTGCCTTGAAAAATCCGGGGTCAATGGAGTTTTTTATTTCGTTAATCAAGAAGAAGTAATGGTCTCCTTTCGATTTGAGAATTGTTCTTAATGATGTCTTGCTGGTTTGAAAAAACTCATTTTGCTGGAGATTTAGTCACCTTAAGCCCCTTTAGTTGCAGCTTATTGTATTCTTCTCCCCAGATGCGTTTTCGAAGTATCTCGTTTATCCTGAGCCTTTCCAGCGGATCGAGCCGCAAAAATTCTTCATCCTTAAGCCGCTGTTCTTCCTCAGCCGTATATTTCTTTACTACCAATTTCTTACTTCCCCTTGGCATAGCATGCGTGGTATCTGATCAAATATAAGATTTTTGGAGGATACATTATTCCGAAAGGGGTTGCGTGATTGATCGTATTTGTAAATTGCGCCCATGAAAAAATCAACCATTACGTTCACTGTCGAACTCGATGCGAACAACGTCCCTGATAAAATCTTCTGGGATGCTACCGATAAACCCGATCCGAATATGTCGGAAACAAAATCCATAAGCATTGCCTTGTGGGACGAAAAGCAAAAGAATACACTTCGCATCGACCTATGGACCAAAGACATGCCGGTGAACGAGATGAAGCGCTTTTATATTGACTGCCTGGGAGGATTAGCACAAAGCATGCTGACTTCGACCGGAGACGAAGTGATGGCCAACGAGACAAATGCCCTTTGTGAAAAATTAGTGAAGCATTTGCAGAAAGAGAGTACCTGATTTCTGGGCTACCCGCAAACGTTTTTCCAGTCAAATATTTGGGTTTTTGTAAAATTTCGTACTTTACGATTGTAAATTACTCGGTATGCAGAATATCGTGGTAAGTTTTCCAATCTTAAACTCACTTTAGCAAAAAGAAACTTATGAAGAAGTTTTACAAAAGCTCGCTGGCGGTATTGCTGTGCTCAATTCTGTCGATTGCAGAATTGTATGCGCAAACAACCATCTCGGGGAAGGTGACCGATTCAGGAACCTCCGAAACGCTTGCAGGTGTTAGCATCGTTGTCAAGGGGCAGGTCATCGGCACAATCAGTGATACGGATGGGGAGTTTTCCCTTAAGGTATCAGCTCCTCCTCCACTAACACTACTCTTTTCCTTCGTGGGCTATCGCACCACCGAGGTAGAAATCACCAATCAAAACACAACCGGCCTTGCTGTCACACTCGAAGAACAAACGATGCTCGGACAGGAGATCGTAGTGTCAGCTTCCAGGTTTGAAGAGAACATTCTCCGTTCTCCTGTAACGGTTGAAAAGGTCGACTTAATCGCCATTCAGCAGACACCCGCGCCAGAATTCTATGACGCGTTGGCAAATGTTAAGGGAGTTCAGTTTACGTCAAGCAGTTTGAATTTCCCGCAGATTAACACACGCGGATTCGCAACCATCGCAAACGTCCGATTTGTTCAGCTTGTTGATGGAATGGATACGCAGGCACCATTGCTGAACTTTCCCACGGGTAACATTGTAGGGTTGAGTGAACTCGATGCCGAGAGCATGGAATTGCTTCCGGGCACGGCATCAGCGCTGTACGGACCGAATGCATTTAACGGAGTGTTAATCATGAGAAGTAAGAGTCCGTTCGAGTATCAGGGACTTAGTGCCCAATTAAAAGGTGGAATCACCACATCGGACGCACAAGGCCAATCGTATCCTTTTTACAACTTCGGTCTTCGCTATGCAAAGTCGTTTAACAACAAGTTTGCTTTCAAGATCAACTTCTCCATGCTTGATGCGGAAGACTGGCGTTCGAATGATTACGCTACCGATGTCAATCGACCAGAGTCAACCGTTAACCTCAGTGGTCAACCGAATTTCGATGGCGTTAACCTATATGGCGATGAAAATCAAATTGCCTTCAACGTTGGTGTGCCAAGCATTTCTCCTTTCGATCTGAGAAGAACAGGATGGAAAGAAGAAGATCTTGTAGATAACTATGATGCGAAAAGTATGAAGGGCGATGTTGCCCTACATTATCGCGTAACCGACAAGATTGAAGCTTTGTACAATTACAGAATTGGTGGAGGAAGTTCGGTTTATCAGGGCTCACAAAAATATGCACTACGTGACTTCACTCAGGAATTTCATAAGCTTGAATTGCGTTCGGCAAACTTCTTCGTACGAGGCTACGTCACGGCAACCGATGCCGGTGATTCATACAACATGGCTGCCCTCGGAGGTCTGGTAAATGAGCGGATTAGTCCGACTGCAGCGCAGTGGGCTCCGACTTACGGACAAAACTTCGTGTTAGCAAAGCAAGGCTATTTCATGGCCCAGGGCGTTCCCGCGGGTGATGATGCAGCGGCCCACGCCTGGGCAAGAAGCCGTGCCGATGCAACACGTCCCGATCCAACCTCGCAGGAGTTTAAAGACCTGGTAGAAGCGGTGCGCAACGATTATTTCCAACGCGATCCATCCGGTGCGAAATTCATCGACAATTCGCGACTGTTTCACGGAGAATTCAACTACAATTTTGCAAACACAATCAAGTTTGCCGAAATCCAGATCGGTGGTAACTTTCGAAGATACAGCTTGTTCTCGGACGGAACCATCTTCAATGAAGCACCGGACGATGGCGTCAACTTCGAAAGAATCAACATTGATGAGTTTGGTTTCTACACACAGGTTTCAAAAACCCTTGCTGATGCACTCAAATTAACCGGTTCGCTCCGATACGATAAGAATGAAAATTTTGAAGGCCGCATCACACCACGCGTATCTGCGGTTTATACCGTCAACAACAACCATAACATTCGCGCATCATTCCAGACAGGTTTCAGAAACCCGGATACACAGGCACAATTTATTTACTTCCCTGCCGGAACAAACACATTGTTAGGAAGCGCGCGTTCAAATGCAGCACGCTATGGTGTACATGAAGGTGGTGCTTATACCCGCGCATCTTATGAAGCATACCGCGCCTCTGGCGGAAGCCTTGTGGGTGCAGAAGGAACACCTACTGGTGGAAATCCTGCACTTCTCGTAGAAGATTATGTTGAGTACGTTAAGCCAGAGCGCCTGACAGCCTATGAAATTGGATATAAAGGACTAGTCAATAACGTCTTTCTGATTGACTTGAATGCCTACTACACATCCTACACTGACTTCATTGGCGGTGATGATGTTGCATCGAAACGCGCTACAACACACCAAGGTGAAGTAGTTCCGGCAGGTACGATTTTCTCGCCCTATCGCAACTCTCCCGTTGATGTTACTTCAACAGGTGTGGGTGTTGGTCTGACCTATGTTCTTCTTAAAGGTTACGCGTTAAATGTTGGATACAATTGGGCATCATTCGATCAACCTACTGTTGAAGGCAGCACCTACCGCGCAGGCTTCAACACACCTGAAAACAAATTCAACGTTGGTATTGGAAACAGAAAAGTTACCGACAAATTTGGTTTCAACATCAACTACAGATGGCAGCAGGAATTTCTATGGCAGTCTGATTTTGGCGACTGGACAGTGCCTGCATTTGGAGTACTGGATGCGCAGCTAACGTATAAAGTTCCATCCATCAAGACACTCATAAAGCTTGGCGGCACAAACCTGGCAGGTGGCGATTATCGTACTAACCTGGGCGGACCATTCATAGGCCAGCAATACTACCTGTCTCTAACATTTGATGAATTCTTTAACTAAGATATCCATGAAAGCTTTACATACATTTCTATTTCTCTCGCTCCTACTCGTAGGAGTGTCGTGTGAGCAGGAATTGGTTGACAACACAGCATCGCCTTGCCCGTCAGATGATCCATCGATCATTTGTCCGGGTGAGGAACAACCGGCATGCCCTGCCGGAGCATCCGCTGGCTCTGCCGATTTCAGTAAGTTCATTGCCTTGGGAAGTTCTTACACGGCAGGCTTTCAGGCTGGCGCATTGTTCACCGAAGGTCAGGATAACTCACTGCCGAAATTGCTTTCGACTCAGTTTGCATGTGTCGGTGGCGGTGCTTTCAATCAGCCAACAATCGGATCGACTAATGGATTTAACATTTTCGTTACGCCTAACCCGATCGGAACCCCACCAAACTTGACGGTACTTGGCCGTTTCAAATTGCAAGGTGCAACACCACGCCCAACGCCACAGTTGGCGGGAGTTGAAGCGATACCGAACCCGACATTAAACCCGGGATTCATGTATAGTGGCAATAAGGCTGCCCTTAACAATTTTGCCGTGCAGGCAATTTTACTGCGCCAGATCCTGACAGATGACGCAGGCGATTGGACGAATCCAAATCCTGCGTTGGGGTTCACTCCTTTCTATGCGCGGTTTGCCTCGACCCCCGGTTCCTCGACAATTCTTGGGGATGCAGCTAGCAAAGGCGGAACATTCTTCATGTTCTGGCAAGGCATGGACGACTTTATGTTGCATGCAGCTTTTGGTGGTGATCCTACGAAAGCGCCTTTAACGCCTGTAGCAGGCGGTATCGGTACCGGATTTGAGTCCACATACAATTATGCCCTTGTTCAATTGCTATCGGCAAACACGCTTTCAAAAGGCGTAATTGCAACCTTCCCTAATATCTTCGCGATGCCGCACTTCACTTCAGTTGCGTGGAATCCAGTGACGATGGACCAAGCAACGGCAACTGCTGCAAATACTGGACTCGCTGGTTACAATGCAATTTTAGACGCTCTGAAAGGCGCACCATTTAATTATAGTGCCGCAGATGTGAACGCCCGCAAAATCGCATTTGCTGCCGGTGCAAACGGATTCATCATTGAAGATGAAACACTTAATGATTATGGTGATGAGTTTGATATCCTTCAGGGAGCAGGTGCGATAACCGCTGCACAGCGCGCTGCCTTGGTTCCGTTCGAACAGGTTCGAATGACAAAGCAAGGCGACATCATCCCTCTTGCCACTGGCTCCGTATTAGGTACACTTGCCGTGCCTGGAAATCCTGCATCCGTGCGAGGTGTTGGGGTTCCGCTTGGCGATCAATACGCGCTTATCCCATCCGAAATCGTTGCGATTGAAACAGCGCGTCAAGCATTTAACACAACCATCAGAAACGCGGCTTCTGCAAATGCACGTCTCGCGCTCGCGGATGTTGACGCTGCTTTCACTTCGTTCGTTACCGCCAAGGCTGCAGTATCAGATGGAGTGACGCTAACACCGAACATCAACCCGCCAACGGGAATCTATTCTGAGGATGGCTTACATCCCAATTCACGCGGATATGCATTCATCGGAAACATTTTCATTGATGCAATCAACACGAAGTTCGGAGCTTCAGTACCGAAGATCAGATTAAACAAGTTCAGTGCGACCGGATTACCGATCCCGTAGTCGTGAGAGAAATAAACAAAAAGGGTGCAATGAACGCACCCTTTTTTTATGCCTCATTTTTGAGCGCTTTTTTAAATGTAGCCCGCAATTTTATAGGCAATCATTCCAACCCATTCTTTTACCAGCCTGTGCCAGATGATAAAGGCTTCAAGTTTTGGAATCAGGAATGAATCCAACTGATAGTCTCTCAGGGATGTGTAAAAATCCGTTGAGAAAGTGTCAACCTCAACACCAGCCTTTCGATAACACGCAAATGATCTGCGCATATGAAAAGCAGATGTGATCAGGAGGCAGTCTGTACCATTAAACTGCTGCGCGAGTAAAATCTTTTTTACCTCCTGAGCGGATTCTGCAGTATTTCGCGTCTCATTTTCAATCAAAATAGCCGAATCAGGAACACCCATCATGATCATAACCTTCCTGAATTTATTTGCTTCAGGTTCGGATTCACCCGAGATCCTTCCGGAGCCCCCACTGATCAGAATTTTCTCAATCAGTCCTTCCTTGTACAGTTGTATGGTATGCACAACACGGTCTGCTCCTTTTGTGAAGTACACCCGGTCATCCGGATAGTGATTCATCGTTGTACCTGTCAAGACAATGGCCAGCTTGTAGCGCTTTAACGATGCGATAGGTCGTGCGTCCACCTCCCACGCATGCATGATTTCATTAGCAACAAATTCATTTGAAAAGAAAAACAGCATCGAGATTCCTGCGATGTAAAACCACCGCTTCCGTCTCGGATTTTTCGTCAGGAACGCATACAGAATACAGCCGCACACAATTGTCAGCGGCATAATGAAATGATATAGAACCTTCGAAAGAAAAAAAAACATAACGTATACCTACATCCTTCGATTCAAGGGGTTGGAAAGGTTTCCAATGCCATCAATGATCCTTCTCAATACGTCAAAATAAAGCAACAGCGCTAGCACTAACGTCATCGACCAAATGACCCCGGTATTAAACCAGAACGTATCAACATTGCTGCGAAGGAAATGCTTGGATGGCATATAGAACTGAGCATTGAAATCGACCATGTGATCAGGCTCTGGGTCCTTGTAAATTGGGTAAATTTTTTGGATAAGCTTTCCATTCACTTCAAGAATTCGATTCGGTTCGGCTGTGTTCTTTACAAGTTCAGTGATCGTCTCATTATGATACATGTCACGTCTCTCATCAAATTGTTTTTCCAGCTCTGGAGTTTTGGTCAACTCAAAAATCATTTTTTCTTTTTGCTGATCTGCATTATTGAATCGCTTCACGTAGAACTGCTTCAACGTTTCCTGGAATGCGGCCACTTCTCTGTAGACGGTTGAATCAAACCGTTCAGGAACCAGGTTATCAAGCTTTGCAAACTTATCCTTGCCCACAGCTTCAAGCTCCTGCCCTATTTCGTATTGAATCAACGCGAGATTTTTCCGCACATTTTCCCTAACCTCTGGATCGTCTGAACGATAGTTGTTCAGGCAATACTGGAGTTTAGACTCAAGTTTCGGAATAAAGTAGACTTTCATGAAGTCAGCATTCGCCATCACTTTGTCGTATAAATAAAAATCACGTTCGAAACGATTGTCTTTGAACTGTGTCACCATTGCGGCTTCAAAAGCCCATCGTGAGGCCATGAGGTCCCCAACGAGTGGAACGGTAGCTGTATTTCCGATGGCAGGATTCAGCTTATCAAACTTCACCACTACACCACTAAGGATCAACTGCGGAATCAGCAGCAGTGGAATAAGAATGTAAATTGTCACTGCGGAATTGAACGCAGACGAAATGTTCAGTCCAAGCAAATTCGCAAAGCAAGAGACTGTAAAGAGAATGAACCAGTGCTCAAAAAACAGTCCTCGAATTTCAAGAATGTAGTTTCCAACGGCTACGAACAACAGTGTTTGTATTGCTGATAAAATGAAAAGGATGGAGATCTTCGAGCAGATGTAACTGATTCTGCTGAGATGCAGGAAGGCCTCGCGTTTGAGAATCTTCCGGTCACGAATAATTTCTTCCGCACTTACCGTCAGACCCATGAACAATGCCACGATCACACTCATAAAGAGGTATGCCGGCATATTAAGATTTTTTGCAAATACATAGCCGGTGCTTAGTGCATCGTCAACATGGTAGTACCGCACAATGAAGGCGAGAATGAAGGCTAACACCGGAGCTTCTAGCAAATTAATAATCATGTACTGCCTGTTGTGAAGCTTTGCAGTTATGTCGCGCATCGAAAAGAGGTGTGCTTGTTTTATCCGCGATGGGATATCTAAGGTCGAGTGTGGCTGATCCTTCGATGGATCAACTTTAAACGCCCTGTAATTCTGCTTGTAGATATCATTCCATTGTTGAGCAGTTATCTTCCGTTCATTTGTAAAATGTCCATACTCATTGATGACTTTGGTTTCAATGATGTTAAAGATCTGCTCGGGATTAACATTTCCGCACTCATGGCATTCTCCTTCATCACTATTTACCATGTTGATGCTCCGTTTAAAATAAGCAATGGCATCCACTGGATTTCCATAGTAGATCTGATATCCACCCGCATCAAGGATCACAAGCTTATCGAACATCTTAAAGATATCAGAAGAAGGCTGATGAATGACGGCAAAGACGAGTTTGCCTTTGAGCGAAAGTTCTTTCAGCAAATCAATAATATTTTCTGAATCCCGCGAAGACAGACCACTTGTAGGCTCATCACAGAACAAAACTGCTGGTTCGCGCAGTAGTTCCAGTCCAATATTCAAACGCTTGCGTTGACCTCCACTGATTGTTTTTTGAAGCGGTGATCCAACTTTAAGATCTTTCGTCTCGGCAAGTCCTAAGTCCTCGAGTACTTTCATCACCAGGAAATCGATCTCTTCCTCAGCCTTCTTGCTGAAGCATAATTTGGCCGCGTAATATAAGTTTTGATACACGGTAAGGTCTTCGATCAACAAATCGTCTTGCGGAACAAAGCCAATCACCCCTTCAATTTTTTCAGGATTTTTATGAATATCAATTCCATTTATCAGTACCTGTCCGGATGCCGGTCTCTCGGAGCCGTTGAGCACGTGCAATAGTGTCGACTTGCCGGCTCCACTGCCACCCATCAATGCCACCAGATTACCAGACTCTTCGGCAATAGTGACATCGCGAAGACCGATCCTTCCGCTCTTGAACTTGAACATGAGATTACCGGCTTCGAGGGAAGTTCGAGCGTGGCCCGCGAAGGTTACAAATTGATTCAATATCTGGCCGTAGTACACCGGATCATCTTTATCCCAGCGCAAGAGACTGCCCACTGCCAGCACGCTTATCTTCCCGACCTTAACCGGCACACCATTGAGATAGATGTCGGTTCGGCCAAAATATTTTATAAAATACAGCTCCGTTTTCTGATGAAAGAGTATGGCAATGAATCCGCTCAGGTGAGGGCGAACCAAATGACGTGCCTTCGAATAGGTAGTGTTCGCTGCATCGATGATCAGAATATTCTCGTGGTCAAGCTCTGCTGGCGTCTTCCCGAGCACAAACATTTTGATTGACTCAACGTCCTCCGCAGCAATCTTAAAGTTGTCGCCAATAAGTTTTAACAGTTTGTCTTCGCCTGCCGAAACACTCCCATCGGCTTGAATAATCGTAATCAATTCCACCAAGATTACAATTTTTTGCTTTTGTGTCAGTTGTGGATTGATCTCATCACAGAGCCTCGTGATCGAGGCGGAATCTCCTGCTCTTTCCGTACCCGACTGCGTGTAGCCGTCAAACAATTTGAGGTAATTTTCTACCGCAACCTTGCTCAAATGTTCTTCCAGGAAGTTTTTGATCTGGTCGCGCTCCTGATTGGTGACTT
>DASWTM010000117.1:0-3053 GCA_036402115.1 Chryseosolibacter sp. | reverse complement strand
GTAACAGCGCTGCCGGTACCCGAGTAAGAAAGGGTATGCAGGATCTTAAAAACCTTGCTCAGGCAATCAGATCTGAAGTTCAGGATATTAAGAACAAAGCTTAGGTCCTGTTCAAATTTTTAAATGTTTTAAAATAGGGGGTAGTCTGAATGAGGGCTACCCCTTACTTTTTCTGTTTATTGAGGGGATGGACATTGGAGTGGATGAGGGCGATTCTGAAGCACCAATAACCAATGAACAAAAATCAAACAGAACAGCGGACAGATTGAATAGTGTCCTTCGTTGGGCTATCCATACTTTAAGCGTTTAATTCTGCTGTAGCGGCATTGGTGAGGAGGGTGAAAAATCAATGATCAATAACCAAATCTATAATAGGGCAGCGTCAAATTCTAGTCAATTCCTTCGCTCAATACTGAAGGCAGTTGGAAACGCTTGGATTTACAACGACTGTCCGTAAATTTTAAATTTCAAATTTTTACCTCTTCATCGATGCACTGAGCGCGGAGATGCGCTTTGTCAGTGAGTCAGAAGCCGGTACCAGCGGCAAACGAACGACATTAGAACAGATGCTCATTTCTGCAAGAAGTGCCTTGAGTCCAACCGGGTTGCTTTCTTCATACATGGGTCCGTTGATGTCAAGCAGTTTGAATTGCTCCTGGTTTGCTTTCGCGAAGTTTCCTTCAAACGAGAAGTCTTTCATTTTTTTGAAGATGGAAGGATACGCGTTCGCCAAAACGGAGATCACACCTTTCCCGCCAAGGGCATATATCGGAACCGTTAGCATGTCGTCTCCGGAGATCAGTAGAAAATCCTTCGGCATGTTTTTTACAATTTTCATACACTGCTCAAGGTTGCCAGAGGCCTCCTTAATCCCAATGATGTTTTTGTGAACAGCAAGGCGCAAGATGGTGTCTGCCGTTACGTTCGATGAAGTTCTGCCGGGAACATTGTAAAGCAATATTGGAAGCGGACTACTATCTGCTACTTTGATAAAGTGCTGATAGATGCCTTCCTGGGATGGTTTATTATAGTATGGGCTGACGGACAAAATTGCATCTACACCTTTCAGATCCGTTGAAGCAAGATTCTTGCAAACCTCTTCTGTATTGTTTCCTCCGATGCCGTACACGATGGGAAGTTTGGCTTGATTGTTTTCGATAACAAATTTGAGAATAGCTTTCTTCTCATCTGACGTTACCGTAACGGATTCGCCCGTTGTTCCCATCACCACATAGTAATCGACACCTTTAGCAATGTGCTTGAGCAGCTTTTTTAAACCTTTGTAATCAACAGAAAGATCGCTGTTGAAAGGTGTGACAAGTGCTACTCCGGTGCCGTAAAGCTTTTTCATCGTTGTTCTATTTGTGCAAGTATAGTGAAAAACAATTTTAGCCGCCAAGCGACAAAGAACAGTAAGTTGCACTAAGGACTTGCAGTCTGTAGCTTGGAGCTTGTAGCCCGGTTCGCGTCATCTCAGAGCTTTCGTATACCGATACATCGTCTCAATCAAACCTTTATGGCCATTCTTGCTTTCGATCATCAGTTCAAAGAAGGCTTGCGAGTTGTCCCAGAATTTTCCTACGCGGCATTTGGCTTTGCTTTGCGCAAGGAGGTTCATGATGAGGGGATTCGGTGTGGTATCGAGGTAGTAAAGAAAATCGAATGGCGTTTCCGCGAATTGCATAGCACCGCTGGAATTGATGTTACCCCAGAAGCTCAGGTCATTTTCCGTGAAGAAATCGAACATGAACTCATAGTTGTCTTTATTCTTTGGGAGGAACGAGATTACGTTGACCGTTTTGCCGTCATGCTCAAGATGTCGGACAAACTCTTTGATTTCGTCATGCTTAAGTTTGTCTTCCACGGTAAAAATAATTCCTACCGATGAAGCCTGCTTGTAAGGCAAACTCGCCCGAATCACCTGGTTGCGTTTCAGGAACGAGTTGGTCTTCATTTTAAGGAAGCTTAACTTCATGATCGCAAAATACTATTTTCCGGTTAGCATTTTTTCAAAATCTGCCTCCGAAATGATCTTCACGCCAAGTTTTTGCGCCTTTTCGAGTTTAGAAGGCCCCATATTTTCACCGGCCAGCAGGTAGTCAAGCTTGCCGGAAACACCGGAAAGGATACGGCCACCGTTTTTCAAGATTATTTCCTGCAACTGCTCGCGCTCGTACTTTACGAACGTCCCCGAAATCACAAATGATTTATTTCCCAGGACATCACTTTCTTTTTCTGGCTCCTTTGCACTGCTTTCAAACTGAAGTCCTGCTTTTTTGAGCCGATCGATCTCACGGTTGTTCTCTTCCTTTCGGAAAAATTCAAAAACACTTTGCGCGATTTTTTCACCAACCTCTGGCGCCTGAAGCAATTCCTCCAGCGTGGCCCGCCTTAAGACCCCGATGTTCTTAAAGTAGCGAGCGAGTTTTTCCGCAACGGTCCTTCCGACATATCGAATTCCAATTGCAAACAGCACGCTTTCGAAGGGCGTTGCTTTTGACTTCTCTATTCCCTCCAGAAGATTCGTCACCGACTTATCCTTGAACCCTTCAAGCTGCAGGATATGTTCACGTTTCAAATCATATAAGTCGGCTGGCGTTTTTACAAAGCCGAGTTTGTACAGTGAATCAATAGTACGCTCACCAAGGGAATCGATATCCATCGCTTTGCGTTGAATGAAATGCTCAATTCGTCCTTTGATCTGCGGGGGACAACCCGTGACATTCGGACAGTAATGGGCAGCTTCACCTTCAATACGTGTTAGCTTCGTTCCGCACTCTGGACATTTATCAATGTAAACTACAGGCTTTGTATCCTTGGTGCGTTTGCTCGAATCAACGCCTGTCACTTTAGGAATGATCTCTCCACCTTTTTCAACAAACACATAATCTCCAATGTGAAGATTCAGTCGCGCGATTTCATTTGCATTGTGAAGTGACGCTCGTTTCACGGTTGTCCCGGCCAGGAATACCGGTTCCAGTTCTGCTACAGGAGTGACTGCCCCGGTTCTTCCTACCTGATAGGTGATTCCGTTCAACCGCGTGCTGATGCTT
>DASWTM010000116.1:0-15418 GCA_036402115.1 Chryseosolibacter sp. | reverse complement strand
CTGTGGTGGCGGTATTCTGTATTTTTTCGTAACTCGTACTATTAATCCAAAGGGTATGAGCTGGAAAGAAGAAAACAATTCCCTGAAAAGAGTTTTTAAGTTTAAAGACTTTTCGGAAGCCTTTGCCTTCATGACGCGTGTCGCACTGGAGGCAGAAAAAATGAATCATCACCCAACGTGGAGCAACACGTGGAATACAGTCAGTATCGAGTTATCGACCCATGACGCTGGAAATAAAGTAACCGACCTCGACCGTAAGCTTGCGTCCGCGATCGATAAACTTGTCTGATGGAAAAAGAAAAGACGGTCCTTTACCTTGTTCCTACTCCTATCGGTAATCTTGCGGACATCACGTTGCGCGCGTTGGAGATTTTAAAATCAGTGGATGTGATTCTCGCGGAGGATACGCGGACATCTGGTTTTCTGCTCAAGCATTACCAGATCAACAAACCGCTTCAAAGCTTTCATAACTTCAACGAGCACAAAATGGTTGATGGACTCATCGCACGACTCGAGAAGGGCGAAGTCATGGCACTGGTGAGTGACGCTGGAACACCAGGTATCTCTGACCCTGGATTTCTCATCGCCCGTGCTGCCCTTCAGGCTGGTTTGAAAATCGAGTGTCTTCCTGGACCGACTGCATTCGTGCCTGCTTTGATCAAGTCCGGCTTACCGGCAGACCGATTTGTTTTCGAAGGATTTCTTCCACAAAAGAAAGGTCGTCAGACGATGCTGAAAAAACTTGCAACGGAAGAACGTACGATGATCTTTTACGAATCACCATACCGGCTCATAAAAACGCTCGAACACTTCAAAGAGCACTTTGGCCCTGAACGAAAGGCCTCTGTATCACGTGAGTTGACAAAAATGTTCGAAGAAACGTTTAACGGAACCGTCACCGAGGCCATAGAACACTTCAACGCCAAAGAAGTCAAAGGCGAAATCGTGATCGTAATTGAAGGAAAATCCGAAGAATAAGCCAGCGGTATAGATTTTTACGAAAGGTTAGCGGGTAATCCATCACCAATGTTAAATTACCTGCTGTATTAATTGACAAAACATGGATCTGGTTCAAATTGAGAAAGGCGTAATTTCAGTGTGCTATGAAGTCGCTGATTTCATGAAGGCAGAGCTTGCTGCTTTTGACCGGACACGTATCGAACAAAAGGAAGGCTTCAACAATCTTGTTTCTTACGTTGATAAAGAATCGGAGAAAAAAATTGTTGCAGCGTTAAAGAGATTACTTCCCAATTCCGGATTTATTACAGAAGAAGGAACCGTAGAACAAGCAAAAGAACAGGAATACAACTGGATCATTGATCCGCTTGACGGTACAACAAACTACCTCCACGGTTTACCATTATTTGCCATTAGCATTGCACTGGTGCGGAAGAATAAGCCGATCCTCGGTGTGGTGCATAACGTAATTCCAAACGAATGCTTCCATGCCATCGAAAACGGAAAAGCGTATTGCAATGATCGCGAGATTCATGTCACACAAATTGACAGCCTGAACGAAGCACTTCTTGCAACGGGGTTCCCATACTACCATTTAGACAAACGTGAAGTTTATCTTGAAGTAATTAAAGACTTCCTGACAAAATCACATGGCATCAGGCGACTTGGAAGCGCGGCCATCGATCTTGCCTTTGTTGCCTGCGGACGACTCGAGGGATTTTTCGAGTACAACCTCAACGCCTGGGATGTTGCAGCCGGTACTTTCATCCTCGAGCGCGCTGGGGGTAAAATCACCGACTTTAAGGGAGGAAACAATTATATTTTTGGTGGCGAGCTCTGCGCATCCAACACGCACATCCACCCTGAAATGCTGAAGGTGATTCAGGATCGCTGGAACAGCTGATCATGTAAATCCCCTTTTTTCTCAACACGCTATTTCGTAGTTTGAAAGTCTATAACCCAAGAACTATGACTTTCAAGACCCATTGTAGGTACTATATCCTGTTAACACAGGTAATCCTTCTTTCCGTCACGAGCGCTTTCGCGCAGCTCGATCTCAACGAAAAAATACCGGTTGATCCCACCATCAAAGTTGGCAAGCTTTCAAACGGACTCACATACTATATCCGCAAGAACAGTCGCCCCGAGAAGAAAGTTGAGTTGCGACTCGTGGTGAATACGGGCTCAATCCTGGAGGACGATGATCAGCAAGGTCTCGCACACTTTACCGAGCACATGGCGTTCAACGGAACAAAAAATTTTAAGAAGAATGATCTCGTGTCGTTCCTTCAATCAATCGGTGTGAAGTTCGGTGCAGACCTCAATGCATACACGAGCTTCGATGAGACGGTTTACATTCTCCCCGTCCCTACAGATAAGCCTGAACTTGTCGAAAAGAGTTTTCAAATCCTTGAAGACTGGGCAAGTGCGGTGACGTTTGATAACGCTGAGATCGACAAAGAGCGAGGCGTTGTCCTCGAAGAGTCGCGTCTCGGAAAGGGAGCGGACGATCGCATGGATAAGATTACCTATCCGAAAATTTTTGCAGGCTCCAGGTATGCCAACCGTCTTCCGATCGGACAGGAAAGTGTATTGAAAAATTTCAAATACGATGTGATCAAGCGTTTTTATCGCGACTGGTATCGTCCGGACCTGATGGCCGTAGTTGTTGTGGGTGATATTGATCCAACTGCTGCTGAAGGACTTGTTAAAAAGCATTTTGAAAAACTCAAGAATCCTGCGAAGCCACGGGCAAGAACCTATGCTGAAATCCCTGCGCGTACAGCAACAGAAGGGGTTGTTGCTACTGACAAAGAAGCAACAAACCCAATCATTCAGATTTACTACTCCAATACCAAATCGAAACCTGAAGTAACACTGAGTGATTACAGGACATCCTTGATCAGAGCACTGTGCACATCGATGCTGGGTCAGCGCCTGCAAGAATTGACGCAGAAAGCAGATCCTCCGTTTGTATTTGGTTTCAGCAGCCTGGGTTCATTTGTACGAGGCTATGAAGGCTATAGCTCAGGAGCCTTGGTAAGCAAGGGTGGAGCAGAACCAACGATCACAGCATTGATCCAAGAAAACGAGCGTGCACGCAAGTTTGGATTTACCGAGGCAGAGTTGGACCGCACGAAGAAGACCATGTTGAAAAACATCGAGCGCAGTTACAACGAACGGGAGAAAACAGAATCTGCCGGGCTCGCCAATGAGTTTATCCGAAACTTCCTCACACAAGAACCCATTCCCGGAATTTCCAACGAATACAAATACTATAACGAGTTTCTGAAGACGATCACATTAGCCGAAGTAAACCAGGCGACTGCTAAAATCATCCCCCCATCGAGCGACAGCAAACTCATTATCTTCACCGGACCAATTGAAAATCAGTTTAAGGTTCCAACAAAAGAAGAGCTCGTAGCGATTGCTGAAAATGCAGCGAAAGCGGAAATCAAACCTTACGAAGAAAAAATGGTAGCGTCCACGTTGATGGAGGCGAAGCCTGCACCAGGTGCAATCAAACAAGAAAAAGAAATTCCAGGAATTGGCGTGACAGAGATCACCTTCGCTAATGGTGTGAAAGTGTTACTCAAGCCAACGGATTTCAAGAATGACCAGGTAATCATGTCGTCATCACGTTTTGGCGGACAGTATCTGTACGACCCAAAAGAAAGAGCTAATGCAGAATATGCTGCTATGGTTGTTGGTCAGATGGGTGTTGCCGAATTTTCTCCCACCGATTTAAGAAAAGTACTGGCGGGGAAAACGGCAAGTGCAACTCCTCGAATTACGCAGCTTTCAGAAGGTATAAACGGACAATCCGGAGCTGCAGACATCGAGACAATGCTTCAGCTGACTCACCTATATTTCACTAAGCCTCGGATCGATACAGAATTGTTCAACTCGTTCGTAACGAAACAACAGGCGCTTTACCAGAATGCGATGTCAGATCCTCAGTTTATTTTCCAGGATTCAGTGCTGCGCATTCTTTATAAGAATCATCCGTGGGCACCACGTTTGCCGAAAGTTGAGACATTCAACACCATTGACAAGGAACGGGCTGTTCAGATTTACAAAGAACGCTTCGGTAATGCCAATGGATTCACGTTTGTGTTCGTTGGTAAGTTTGATGTTGCATCAATCAAGCCATTGCTGGCAACTTACCTTGGAAGCCTTCCATCAACTGGAGCAGCATCTACCTTCAAGGATGTTGGCTTGCGCTCAGCAAAAGGTCCTTTAAAGAAGGAAGTGAAAAAAGGAACAGAGCCGAAGAGTATGATTCGCCTCTACTGGAATGGCGAAACAACGTTCTCAGAAGAGGAGCAATTCAAACTACAGGCTCTGGCTGAAGTCATGAATATCAAAATCATCGAGACCTTACGGGAAGACCTTAGCGGTATTTACGGTGGTGGAATGTCCGCTAACCTCAGCAAAAATCCCTACGGCAACTATTCAATAGCCGTCATGCTTCCTTGCGGTCCCGAGAATGTCGACAAACTTGTCGCTGCTACCATCGGTGAAATTGAAAAGGTAAGGACGAACGGACCAACCGAAGCTGACTTGCAGAAGGTAAAAGAAACGTGGAAGCAGCAATATCTTGTCAACGTAAAGGACAACAGCTATTGGTCGCGAATCCTCTTGCAAAGTGTAGAGATAGGCTCTAACCCTGCGTCAGTGCTCGAGTATGAAAAACGAGTTGACGCGCTCACGGCAAAACAAGTACAGGATGCCGCAAAGAAATATCTTGACACGAAAAACTTCATTCAGATCGTACTCAACCCTGAACTGAGCGAGCAGATCCAAACGAAATAAATACAGAAATCCACACCGCGGAGAACACAGAGAAGCGCGGAGCAACGCGGAGGTTTTTTGCCTCCGCGTTTTCCTTTTAGTGATCTTATTAAAGAATTGTTTGAGCTTTCATTTGTGTTGTTTTCATAATTTTCTAAAGAAATGAATTCTCCGTGTATGCTCCGCGCTTCTTCACGTTTTCTGTGGTTTGGATTTAAAAGGCATTTAAAAAAAAGAACCTCCAGGCGTCTCCCGGAGGTTTCCTTTTTGCAGAAAAATTTAGTTTGAAAAATTTGGCTTGGTTTCTATTCGTAGCGGAGTGATTTGACTGGGTTAGCGGTTGCAGCTTTGAATGATCTGAATCCAACAGTCAAGGCAGCAATGACTAATGTGATCAGAAGACCCGCAACAAATATTCCCGGCCCCAACGGGATCTGGTATTCAAATTCACTTAAGAAAATATCCATTGCAAAGTAGCCCAATGGTGCCGCCAACGCGAAACCGATAAGGATGAGGACGATGTATTCCTTCGAGAAAATCATCACGATGCTTTGAACGGACGCACCAAGGACCTTCCGCACGCCAATTTCTTTTGTCTTTTGGTTTGCCATGAATGTTGCGAGGCCGAATAAACCCAGGCATCCGATGAAAATGGCCATTGAAGTGAAGATGGTTAGCAGGATTGACATTCTCCGCTCTCCATCATAAAACTCAGCGATGCTTTGATCGAGGAATTCATATTCGAAAAGATGATTTGGATATCGCTGCTCCCATTTTTCCTGGAGTGAGCTGATTATCTCCTGCGACTTGCGCATATCGATCTTCAACCCCAGGGTTCTATAGCTCTCGACACGGTTGAACATGGCTGTAGCCTCAATTGGTCTGCGAAGTGAAACGGTGTGGAAATCTTTCACAACACCAACCACGGGATACGTTCTACCCCAGATCGTCATTTCCTTGCCGAGCATTTCTTCAGGCGACTTTACACCCGTGTGTTTTACCAATTTCTCATTGACAATATAGCCAAGGGTTGTATCAAGGTCTTGCAAGTTCTTACCTGCCACCAGCTCCAGGTTGTAAAGATCAATATAGTTTCCATCGATCGTTTTTACCTGAGTACTGAACTCCTCGTCAATTCCTCGAACGCTGAAATTCGTTCCCGAAACACTTCCTGACGAAGGCGGTGTATTGGCAAGACTTGCGTTTTCAACACCCGGCAAGTTGAGCATTTCCTCACGAAGTGTTCGCATTTTGCTTGTCGCGGTCGCATCGCCTTGCTCTGGGATTGGCACAAAGAGCACAGCGTCTTTCGTGAACCCAAGGTCTTTGTTCTTTGAGAAGTTCATCTGCGCGATGATGACAATCGTGATGATGATCAACAGCTGAGAGATCATGAACTGGGTAACAACCAATGACCTTCTGAGGAAATAGCTTGATGATCCTTTATTGCTCATTTGGTTCTTCAGCACCAGCGCAGGATTAAAGCCGGAAATCACAAATGCCGGATACAAACCCGAAAGCAAAGATACTCCTACTGTGATGCCAATTAAGAACGGCCATAATGCACTCGCGGTCGAAAAATTCAACTCGAGCTCAAGTTCCATGAATGGATTGAGGAAGCTTAAGGCCACTTGTGCAAGCGCAAGCGAAGTGATCACACTCACCAAGGTGACAATCGTAGTCTCACCGAGGAACTGACGAACCAACTGGCCGCGTGAGCTACCAAGTGATTTTCTTACACCTACTTCTTTCGAACGTTTAATGGCTTCTGCGGTAGCAAGGTTGATGAAGTTGATACAAGCGGTAATAACCAGTACAAATGCAATCACACCAAAGGCAATGAGCATCGCCCGTGGCGTTGTGCTGTTAGAATAGGTTTGATAACGCTCGTCAAAATGGAACTCACTCATCGGTTGCGTAGAAAATACCGTGTGATCGAAATCATTTTCGCCCAGGTATTTCTTGGTGAATTCAGGCATGCGCGCCTCTACCTTCGCAATGTCTTCCCCTTCGCGCAGCAAGAAGTAACAATGTTCATTGCTCCAGATACTTCCCCAACCGTTCTGCAGCGATTCTGTCTTGATTGTTGCGTAGGAAAGAATCAACTCAAAAGGAAAATCAGTGTTAGTGGGAGCATCCTCCAGAATTCCAGTGATTTTATAGTCATCGCCATCATAGGTCAGCACTTCACCGATCGCATCTTCCTTACCGAAATATTTTTTTGCTAAGGAAACCGAGACCATCGCTTCGTTCGGCTCATCAATTCCTTTCAGCGGGTCACCTGAGCGAACTGCGCGGTCAAAAACTTTGAAAAAGGAAGGTTCTGTTAACACCACACCATTCTCTTCCTGAAATTTCTTCGTCTCACCGTTTTGTTGCGGTATTAATATCAATGCATCATTCCGGTAAGAAGTAAAAACAACTTCCTCGGCTTCATGAAAATCTGCTTTGAAGGCATCTGGAAGAACAGTAGGAACACCGGTCTGATAATTCGTTCCGTTCTTGCCTTCCGAGTGGTTCACCACCCGGTAGATCCGGTCGCGTTTTGACTGGAAATTATCATAGCTCGCGATATGCGCTACAAGCAAGAAGAGAATGATACTACAGGTGATTCCGAGGGTCAAACCGGAAATGTTGATGATCGTGCTTCCTTTCTGACGCACAATATTCCTCCAGGCCGTTTTGAGATAATTTCTGAACATGGGAGTTGATAATTTTTTTTAGGACAGGCCATCCCTTCCAATGACAGTGCCATTTTACCTAATCTGCGTTTTTCGGCTAAAAAGCGAGTTTCCATCCGCGCGCCCTATCCAATTCTGTTCAGAACTGAGCGAAATCGGACGAATTTTTCCAGCTCCCTCCATGTTAAGAGAGCATAAGACGTTGTAATTTTACACCATGATCCAGTCCATAATCGTCATCATTGCATTCGGACTAGCCCTGCTTTATGTCGGGCGGCTGGTATTTAAATCCTTTCAATCCAAAGCTGGTGAATGTGCGTCCGGCTGCGGCAAATGTGGCGCAGTTGATTTTGCCAAAGTAGAAGCCGAACTAAAACGAAAAGGATTTTAGATTTTTGATTTGAGATTTAAGATTCACGTACGCGTCTAATAGCTTACGAAATTCTAAAATCTAAAATCTTAATTCTTAAATCATATTCTCTTACCTTGAGTGCAAACTCCCAGGTATGAAAATCCAATTCATTTTCCTAGCATGTGTATTTTCGGCAACCACATTTGCTCAAAATCTTAAGTCGGGTGGAAAGTTAAAACCAGAGCAAGCCAACATGGATATCCGGCATTATGCTCTGACGCTGGATGTCGATCCAAAACAAAAATCCATCAAAGGGTTCACCGAGATTGATTTCAAATTGAAAGAAGCAACAAACGTTTTGATATTCGATCTTGTCAACCTTTTAAAAGTAAGTAAGGTTGTCATCAATGGACAGCCGGAAAAATTCACTCACGAGAACGATTTAATTAAGATAACCACCGGGTCACTTATTGCGTCAGGCGACACAAAAGTAAGAATTGATTACGGAGGTATACCGGGTGAATCAGAACGTGCGCCATGGGTTGGCGGATTCACATGGGCGCAAGACTCGCTTGGAAATCCCTGGGTGGCCATAACATGCCAGGGTGAAGGAGCGAAAATCTATTTCCCATGCAAGGATCATCCCAGTGATGAACCTAACGAAGGAGCTACCCTAACCATCACCGTTCCCAAAGGGCTCTATGTTGCTGGTCCTGGTTTATTGAAAGGCACTACAACGAAAGGAAACAAAACCACTTACACCTGGGAGACGAATTATACGATCAGCAATTATTGTATTCTCTTTAACGTTGGGAAATACAAAGTTGTCAGCAGGCCATATACCACCGTTGATGGTAATAGAGTGCCAATGGAGTTTTACGTACTCGACTATCATGTGAAGAAAGCGCAACGTCATCTGGATCTCTTTGAACAGTCCGCGCGCATTCTTGAAAAATATTTTGGCGAATATCCATGGGTGAAAGAAAAGATGGCGATATGCGAGACACCGCACCTGGGCATGGAACATCAGACATTAAATGCCTATGGAAATGAATTCCGTTATCAAAAAATAAATGGCAAAGATTTCGACTGGTTGCTGCACCATGAATTCGGTCATGAATGGTGGGCGAACAAAGTATCCAACATCGACTGGGCTGACATGTGGATCCAGGAGGGAATCTGCACATACGGAGACGCCATGTTCTATCGCGAAGTTGGCGGTGAAGAAGCATACCAGGCATTCATGGCGCGCACGGCACGACAAACGGAAAACAAAAAGCCTGTCGTGCAAGGAAAAGATTTGGATACCGATGTTGTTTACATTGGCGACATCTACGGTAAAGGTGCATTCTTCATGCATACCCTGCGCTACGTGATCGGAGACGAAATATTTTTCCCCACACTGAAAAAACTCGCGACTGACCCTCGATATACGTACGACAACCTCGTGAACACGGATGATGTTGAGAAGCTTTTTAGTTCAGCATCGGGCAAGAACCTGAAACCTCTCTTCGACTTCTACCTCCGCACGATCAACAAACTTGACATAACCGTAAAGCAAGTTGACAACGCTAAATATCAAATAGCCTCCGCCAACTTCGACATGGCGCTTCCACTTGAAGTGCGCACAGACAAAGGTTCGGAAAAAATAACGTTGACCAAAGCGGGAACAGTTGTTGAATCCGCTTCAATGCCGATCATCGATCCGAAAGTGTTTTATTTAAAGAGAGTGATTTACGAATAGGGTTGGCCTCACCTCAGCGCGGGCCTTCTTTTGAAAGAAGAGAGCGCCCAGTTAAATGCACGTCACCTCACCCCCGGCCCCTCTCCTGAAGGAGAGGGGAGTGCTCGAGTCAAGCGCAGAAGTTTCGATCGAGGTGTCCCTTCTCCTTGAGGAGAAGGGTCAGGGATGAGGTGATTCGTGAGTCCGGCCTCCGGGCAACTGGCAACCCGGCCCCGCCTACGCCCACACCTTCGTCCCCTCCGTACAGTTCTTACAGATCTCAATTTCGCTTCTGTCGCGAAGAAGATTGGCGCGGAATTGCTTGTATTTATCGCTGAACCAGATTTCCTCGAATGAGTTTTTAGTAAGATCACCTAACACGAAATGGGCATCTTTATCGAAACAACATGGAACAACTTTGCCATCCCACGTAATCACGCAGCTGTGCCACATCTTCCAGCAATTGTTGTCGAGTTTATTTTTGAGTGAATACGTTCCATCAGCGTTCTGTCGGTAGCGCGCGTATTTGCCCTGCTTTGGAATCAGTGGAGAACCGTTTTCGTAGTCGTAAATTTGTGCAGTCTTCAGAACCACCTGATCAACGCCTAGCTTTTTCGCCAACGCATACACTTCTGGGATTTGGTGTTCATTGGGACCGACAACAAGAAATTGAAAAACAACATGAGGTGTCTTCGATCGAAGTTGTTTCTTCCACTTGAGAATATTCTCGGTCCCTTCGATGACTTTGTCTAACGATCCGCCTACACGGTAGGATTGATAGGTGTCTTGTGTTGTTCCGTCTATTGATATGATGATGCGATCCAATCCCGATTCAACCGTCTTCCTGGCAGTGTCATCTTTTAAATAATGTGCATTGGTTGATGTAGCTGTATAAATTTTCTTTTCAGATGCATAGCTGACCATCGCAAGAAAGTCATTATTAAGAAACGGCTCACCCTGAAAATAAAATGTGAGGTAACTTAGCGTTGGGGCGAGTTGATCAATAATGTTTTTGTACAACGCTTGCTGTAGCATCCCCGTTGGGCGTGTGAATGCGCGAAGTCCGCTGGGACACTCCGGGCAACGAAGATTGCACGAAGTAGTTGGTTCGATCGAAATGCTGATCGGAAAACCGTGTATCGATGGAGTGCCAGACAAACGTGAACGTTGGAACGATGAATAAATTTTTGCAGCGTTCGCCATGCGCTTCAAACTTGATTTTGAAGTCATATTGAGGCCGTCCTGCAATCCACCGATCATACCGCAAGATAATTGGTAAAATGATCTCAGTCAGGCTATAAACGTTTATATTTCGAACTTTATAGTCGTTATGAAGAAAATCGTAATACTCTTCTTACTGATCTCAACAAGCGCACTTGGCCAGCTCAAGCTTTCCGATAAAGCAGAGATCTCGGTGTTGACGCTTGGCCCCTGGCAGGGACAGGTTTACACCGCATTTGGACACAGTGCATTTCGTGTGAACGATCCGGCTAACGGCATTGATCTCGCATACAATTACGGTGTGTTTAATTTCGACAGGCCGAACTTCTATCTGAATTTTGCCAAGGGCCATAACTACTACATGCTCGGTGTTGCCGATTACAAACGATTTGAATACTCCTATATCTATTTCGACCGGTACATCCACGAGCAAAAACTGAATCTGACATCAAAACAAAAGCAACGCCTTTTTGACTACCTGGAGTGGAATGCGCAGCCTGAGAATGCTGAATACCTGTACGATTATTTTTACGACAATTGCGCGACAAAAATTCCAGCGGTGATGCTGAAAGTTTTTGGTGATACCATTCGATTTGACTCATCGCACATTAACACTGATTATACAATACGTGAGCTCACCGACCTGTATCTGACGCATCAACCGTGGGGCGATTTGGGAATCGACATCTGTTTGGGTTTGCCAATGGATAAGAAGGCAACGCCATACGAGTATATGTTCCTGCCCGATTATGTTGAGGCCGGATTCGCAAATGCAAGGATTGAAAAGAATGGAGTCGCTGAACCACTTGTTAAAGAAAGAAAAGTCTTGTACGAATCGCAGCACAACACTCCACCCAATACACTGATTCATCCGCTGCTGGTATTTGCAGTAGTGTTTGTGATCGTTGCCGTGATCAGCTACCGCGATATGAAACGAAGAAAGATCACACAATGGCTCGACATTTTTCTCTTCACGCTTGTTGGCTTCGTTGGACTGCTGCTCTTGTCATTATGGTTATTCACTGATCACAAAGCTGCGGCAAGAAACATGAATTTATTGTGGGCGCTCCCAACACATGTCATCGCAATTTTTGCTATGCTGCGAAATGCAAAGTGGTTAATGAACTATTTTCTAGTAACGGCTATCATTGCGCTGTTGGTGCTGGCATTGTGGGCATTCCTTCCTCAGAAACTTCATTACTCGCTTGTTCCGCTAGTCATGGCATTGGGAGTGCGGGCATTCACGCAATACATCATCAGGAAAGAGGCACGGAGACAAGAAATGAAGAACCCTCTCCCGGTTTAGAATAAACGGAAATTTCGCCTTTCATTTTTTCAACAGCTTCCTTCACAATGTAAAGTCCGAGACCCGACCCGGTGGATTTTAATGTACCGCGGTAGAACATATCGAAGATGCGTGTCTGATGCTCTTCGGAGATGCCACTTCCATTATCCGTCACACGAATTTTCAATGTCCGATTGCTGTTCGTCACCTCTACCGAAATCCATTGATTCATCTTGGAAGGATCGTGGTACTTGATTGCGTTCGCTATTAGGTTGGTAAGGATTACATTCATTCTGCCTTTATCAACCTCCACTGGGCGACCAAGCTGAACATCCTTCTTTATCTTGATCGACTCAGCACCATTGATGTATTTGAGGTTCTCGGTTACCTCTTCCAGCATCGCTTCCATGTCCGTCAGCTCGGAAGCAACATGCGTACGATCATTTTTTGAGTAATCGATAATATCCTTTATGAAATTCTCAAGACTATTCACACGATCCGTCATCTTGTCGAAGTAAGCATGCATGCGACTATCGGTAGTATCATATCGCGCTACATTGATAAGACCCTTTATTGACGACAGCGGTGATTGTAAGTCGTGGGATGTGCTGTAAAGAAAGCGGTCAAGCTCTTTATTTGTTTTCTCAAGTTCCGTGTTCTTAATGTTGACTTCTTCCGCAAGAGCTTCTAACTCCTTCTCGGCAGCATGATTAAGATTCTGCATGAAGTTGATGGCGAGAATCATAATGAATGCACTCGAAATAATATTGATCAGAAAAAACATTTTCGTTCCCGGTGGTGAGTCGAACTTGAAGTCACCGAGAATGTTAAAGTCTGTAAGGAACAACACGATCAATAGCGTAAAAGGAAGGATCACGTAAGGATAACGGAAGGCCCTCTCTTCTTCGCCAAACAGCGCAAATGAAACTACCATTAGTGGAAAGTAGAACAGGTAAACACCAATTTCCTTTGGCACCACCGATGCATAAATTAATAGCATCACATTCAAAACGAGCAACCCACTGTATTTCGCCAGTCGATGATAGCGCATGCGATTGAGCAGGTAGCTGATGAAAATGAACAGCGCGATTACCAGATCGAAGATGGCCGACTGATACATTCCCTGAGCGAGGTCAATAAAAAAATGCAGCAGCATGAAAGCAGTGCCGAACAGCGAGATCTGGCCCATGAGGGTAGCCCTTCTCTCCCTGCCAGATAGTACTTTCCTGGCTATTCCGTCCATCATACTTCAAAAATACTGTGTTAATACGAAGGAACTTGAACCGAAGTTATCTTTTATGAAATACGTGTAAGGTTTGTAACAAAAAAGGGGAAACCCTGCGATTCCCCCTCTGAATATTATACCAGTAAACAGGTCACATGTGAATAGGCCTGTTAGCCGTTGCAGCAAGACATGCTTCTTTGACAGCCTCCATGTATGTTGGATGTGCATGTGACATCCTTGAAACATCCTCAGCAGAGGCCCGGAATTCCATTGCAGTAACGCCTGCTGCAATCATATCAGCAGCACGGGCGCCAATGATATGAACGCCTAGAATCTCATCAGTATTCTTGTCCGCCAATACTTTTACGAGGCCATCGAGATCCATACTGGCACGAGCACGGCCAAGGGCTTTGTAAGGAAAGCTTCCTACTTTATAGGCTTTGCCATCCGCTTTGAGCTGCTCTTCCGTATATCCAACACTAGCAACCTCAGGCCAGGTGTAAACAACGCCTGGGATTAGTAGGTAATTCACGTGCGGCTTTTGCCCTGCGAGACGCTCGGCTACATATACACCCTCCTCCTCAGCTTTGTGTGCGAGCATTGCGCCTTTCACAACATCACCGATCGCATATACGTTTTCAACTTTCGTTTTCAGATGATCATCAACAGGAATTTGGCCCTTCACTGTTTCGATTCCAATCTTGTCTAAGCCAAGGCCTTCCGTATAAGGTCTGCGGCCAATGCTCACTAAGCAATAGTCACCTTTCAGTTCGATTGACTTGCCATCTTTGGCTTCAGCTTTGACTGTTACATCGTTCCCGCTATTAACGACCGATGTCACTTTATGCCCAAGGAAAAATTCGATCCCCAGCTTCTTGGTAGAGCGCTGCAACTCTTTACCCATCGTTCCATCCATTGTTGGGATGATGCTATCAAGAAACTCAACAACAGTCACCTTCGATCCGATGCGCGCATACACGGAGCCAAGTTCCATCCCAATTACTCCTCCACCGATTACGATGAGGTGTTTCGGGACTTCTTTCAGCTCGAGTGCCTCTGTGCTCGAGATGATTCGCTTTTTATCGAATGGTGCGAATGGAAGCGGCGTTGGTTTCGAGCCAGTCGCGATGATCACTTTCTCTGTCGTGATCGTAGTTTCCTTTCCATCTTTTGCAGTGACCTTGATCGTATTCTTGTCAACGAATGAGCCAACACCTTTGTGAACTTCGATTTTGTTCTTCTTCATTAGGAACGCGATACCATCCACATTCGCTTTCACCACATCGCCTTTCCGCTTTACCATCTGAGTGAAATTCACTTTCGGTTCAGGAATGTCGATACCATGTTCCTTAAAATGTTCTTTCGCATTAATGAAGTGCTCAGAAGAATCGAGCATCGCTTTGGATGGGATACATCCTACGTTGAGGCATGTTCCACCAAGCGTATCGTATTTCTCGATGATCGCTGTTTTAAACCCGAGCTGTGCGCAACGAATCGCTGCGACATATCCTCCAGGACCAGAACCAATGACTGTGACGTTGTATTGCATATGTGGATGAAGTCAGTTAATTAATTAAACACCTAAAATCAATCTTCCCGGATCTTCGAGCATTTCCTTCACCCTAACAAGGAAGCTTACCGATTCTCTTCCATCCACAATTCTATGATCGTAAGACAACGCCAAATACATGATCGGACGAATCACCACTTCTCCATTTCTCGCGATCGGACGCTCAACGATGTTGTGCATGCCGAGAATCGCTGACTGCGGGGGATTAATAATTGGCGTTGACAGCATTGAACCGAATACGCCACCATTGGTAATGGAGAAAGTTCCACCCGTCATCTCTTCAATCGAAAGTTTACCATCGCGCCCCTTTGTTGCGAGACGAATCACTTCACTTTCAATTTGCGCGAAGCTAAGCTTGTCAGCGTTGCGAATTACAGGAACAACAAGTCCGCGCGGTGTCGATACTGCGATCGAGATATCGCAATAGTCGTGGTATACAATTTCATCCTTATCGATCGATGCGTTAACGGCAGGGAAATCTTTCAGCGCCACGCATACGGCTTTCGCGAAGAATGACATGAATCCTAATCCGACTCCGTACTTCTCTTTGAATTGATCTTTGTATTTCGAACGAAGATCCATAATTGGCTTCATGTCTACTTCGTTGAA
>DASWTM010000115.1:0-20035 GCA_036402115.1 Chryseosolibacter sp. | reverse complement strand
GGAAAGTATTTGAAGATGATGCTGACGTCTTGCACAAAAACTTATTTTCAGCTCGAAACTACCAAATCCTTTTGATTCCTGATACCTCATCAAATCGTTCATCGCTGGAAACAATTGGCGCGTTAATATAACGGGCTGTTCCAAGGATCAGACGGTCATGGATTTCGTAAAACGAGATTGACTCAGAAGCAAGCACAACGTTCAGGGAAACATCGACTATCGAGTAGCACGCGTTGCGATTCAGGGCATCGATTATATCTGATAACGAAACCCTTATTCTACCGGCTTCCGATAAATAAAGGATTTCAAAGATACTCACAACGGAAACGAATAGCTTGTGCTTCCCACCTTCGCCCTGCTGGATGATTCTAGCTGCTTTTGAACCAAGCCTACCATGTCCGGAAAAGTGTCGCGTGATTGCACCGGTGTCAAGAATGTAGTTCATTTCGAAGATGTCTATCCAAAATCTGTTTTTGCATAGCATCTCTGGCATCACGGATTTCCTTTTCTATATCAACATTTTCAAATCCCTTCCCAGCCCAAATCCCCTTCAACCCTTTCTTCTGGTTCGGCTCAAGGACCTTCTTCAATTGACTCCTAAGTTCTTGTAGACGCTTGCCAGGCAATTTGTCAACGAGTTTGTGCACCTCATGTCGGGTATCTTCCAGGGAAATAGCCTTCAAACGCACGGGAGAGTTACTCACGTGCAAACGCTTTGATTTGGGCAGTGTTTTCCTGCTGGATTTTTTCGACTTGGTTACCCTCTTAGTGACTTTTGCTTTCAATCAAATCGGCATTTTATAAACCAGTAAGTCATCAAAACTTAGATATGATCCCGTTTATTCTTCACCATCTCAAACATCAATTCACGTGCGCGGTGAAGCTGAGCTTTTACGGTTCCCAGTGGTGCATCGAGCTCTTCAGCAATTTCTTCGTAACTGAGTTCATGAAAGTAACGCAAGCGAACCAGCTTTTGATACTTTCCAGGAAGTTTATCGACAAACACCTGCATTAACTCTGCCTTCTGCGAACGGATCGTTTCCTCTTGCGGATCGAGGTTTTCATCCTCCACATCAATTGAAACAGATTGTCCATCGTCATCCGTGAATGTATTTTCGATGCTGAGTGTATTCAGTTTTTTCTTTCGGATAAAGTCAATGGTATTGTTGGTTGCAATGCGAAACAACCAGGTACTGAATGTAAAATCTTTTTTGAAGCGGTGAAGACTGCGGAATGCCTTCGCGAATGATTCGATGGTTAAGTCTTCCGCATCATCCACATTACGCACCATTTTCAGGATCATGTGGTATACAGGTCTTTTGTAGCGTTGAAGGAGGCGAGCGTAAGCTTTATCATCACCCGATACAGCCATATCGATCAGGCGAAAATCTTCTATCGCTTTGTCAGAAAAATCTCTTTTCAGTTCCTCCATCGAATCTTCTTGGTTAGTAGGGCTACAGGACCGGTTGAAAGATAGTAAATCGAATAAAGAAAATCTAAAACGGGCACCGTCCAGAGTTCGAAGGTCAGGCGCGCCTGCCGGGCTGTGGTTCGAATGTTGAACATCAAAAGAATACTTCTTGTCATCAGGATGGGAATCACCCACCAATAGGTTAAGTCTACAATCACTAAGGCAACTCCCGTAAACCACGTCACCAACCAGGTTGCCGTAAAGATACCCAGCAGTATACGGTGTTTGGCCTTATAACGTTTCCCAACCGATAAATGTCTTACTTTCTGGCGATAAAAAGCTTTCAGACTTTTCTCAGGGATTGAAAGTACCTGACTTTCAGGACGAAGTTCAGAAAAAGTTGTCGGACCCTTCGCGTGGCGGTTAACGAACAGGTCGTCATCTCCACCGGTGACATTCAAAAATGTGTTGAACCCTTTGTTCTCCAGAAAAAATGATTTGCGATAGGCGAGGTTTCGTCCTACACCCATATATGGATTGCCGAGCAGTGCGAAGGAAAAATATTGAATTGCAGTAACAAGCGATTCAAAACGGATGAACTTGTTCAAAAGTCCCGGTGCAATCTGGTAAGGTGAAAATCCGAGAACAAAATGAGACTCTTCCGAAAAGTGACTGCTCATCGTTGCTATCCATTGCTTAGAGACCGGACGACAATCCGCATCGGTTAGCAAAATCCACTCATACGATGCGGCTTTGATTCCAAGCGTCAATGCAAATTTTTTCCCATTTACGTGCGCTGGAAGTTGGTTCACGTTTACCATTTTGACACGCGGATCCTTTTTCGTCTGTTCGAGCAAAAAATCATACGTGCCATCATTGGAGCGGTCATTCACCACAACCACCTCGAACGCGTCATAATCCTGGGATAAAAGTAACGGAACGAGCTCGCGAAGATTCGCTTCTTCATCATGTGCACATACGATGATGGACACAGGATAAGAGGCTTTCATTTTATATTCACGCTTTCTGTTGAGAGCCGTTAAAAAAGTAATGAAGAAGATGATCTGAACACCAACTGCGGCACAAAAAACAACAAGTAGAATCAGCAAGGGATTGGGGTTTTAGGGATCACAAAGATAAGTTTTGCACTTCCTTCTGAAAGCCCAAATCCTGCACAGGATTGAAAAAAAACGACATGAATCATGAATCTTTTCAATTGGAATATTCCTAAAATAAAAGAGGCTTCGCGGGAAGCCTCTTATTCAATTAACCCTACTTTATAAACCAATCATTAACAAAGTAGTCGTTGTTCTGTGTGTCCAAAACGCTTTGAGGGACTTTTGGATACAATAACTCATTAACCGTTAGTAAATTTAAAAAGTATGTTGAAAAATCAAAAGAAAAAACACAAATTGTGTGCGCACACACCATAATTGTGTACGCAAACAGTCGAATTCCGGCCAAAATATGGCATTCAAAGACGTAACGTAATACCGAATGAATACGAAGAATATCCGCATCAAAGACATCGCGCAGCTGGCTGGCGTGTCTGTCGGTACCGTAGACCGCGTGCTCCATAACCGTGGACGCGTGTCGGATGATGCGCTCAAAAAGGTGTTATCTGTTTTAGATCAGATCGACTACAAACCTAACCTGATCGCACGCACGCTTGGGGCAAACAAATCGTACAAAATTGCTGCGCTCATTCCCAACCCGGATCAGGACCCGTATTGGGCCTCTTCGAAATCGGGCATTAATCAGGCTGAAGCCGAATGGCTTCGCTATGGGGTCACCGTTCAACCGTTTTTTTTCAATCTTTACGACAAGAACACATTCACGGAAGTGGCGAAGCGTGTCACTGACAGCAACCCGGACGGCATTTTAGTCGCCCCGATCTTCTACCATGAGACATTGCCTTTCTTTGACGAATTCCGCGAGCGTGGAATTCCTTATGTTCTCTTCAATACAAATATTCACGAAGTTCAACCGCTAAGTTTTATTGGGCAGGATCTCTACCAAAGCGGGCGATTGGGTGCCGAACTTATGCATCTGTCGCAGAATGGCAAAGCGGGAATTCTCGCTGTCCTCCACGTCAATGAAGATCTGAGCAACTCCGTCCACCTTGCAGAAAAGGAAAAGGGATTCCGCGAGTATTTTAGTGACACGCGTGCAAAGGCGTTCGAGATAAGAACACTCAACCTGACTAGCCCAAACAATCCCTCTTTCGAAAAAGAATTGCTTCAACTTATCAACGATGATCGCATCCGTGGATTGTTTGTGAGCACTTCGAAAGCGACAGCAATCGTTGCATCGTTTCTTGAGAAGCACAACCGGAGCGATGTTAAATTGATTGGCTACGATATGCTTGAGGAAAACATCGCGTTCATGAAAAAAGGTGTTATCGATTTTCTGATTAACCAAAATCCGAAGCGCCAGGCATTTCTGGGGATTAATCATCTGGTAGGGCAACTAATCCTTCATAAAAATCCACCTGCGAATGAACTTCTTCCCCTGGAAATTATTTCGCGCGAGAACCTGGCGTCTTATCTGAGTTCGGGAATCCATTAAAAGGCTGCAAGCTGCAAGCTACAAGCTGCAAGCCTGGTAGAATACACGTAAGTTCTTTACGATTGACTTCAGTTTAGGAATCGTTCCAGGCAAAGGTGCAATTCTATTCTTTGGTACCCACTGACTTGAAGCTTGAAGCTTGAAGCCCGTAGCTTGAAGCTCACAGCTAATTCGCTATTTTTGCCCCCTTATGAAATTTCAGGTTACCGCGAACGACCCGCAATCGAAAGCCCGCGCAGGAATATTGCAGACAGACCACGGCACGATTCACACTCCGATCTTCATGCCGGTGGGCACTGCAGGATCCGTTAAGGCCGTTCACCAGCGCGAACTCGAGACAGACATTAAGGCGGAAATTATTCTCGGAAACACCTATCACCTTTATTTACGTCCCGGTACGGAGCTGCTGGAAAAAGCTGAAGGCCTTCATAAATTTAATGGCTGGAACCATCCTATTCTGACGGACAGCGGTGGATACCAGGTGTATTCGCTTTCCGAAAACCGGAAAATTGTTGAAGACGGAGTAACATTCAAGTCACACATCGATGGATCCAGGCATCATTTTACGCCAGAGTCTGTAATGGATATTCAGCGAACAATCGGTGCTGATATTATTATGGCGTTTGATGAGTGCACACCATACCCGTGTGACTACCAATATGCAAAGTCATCGATGCATTTGACGCATCAATGGCTTAAGCGATGTGTTGACCGCATCAATACAACCGAGCCGAAGTATGGGTATGAACAGGCGTTGTTTCCAATCGTTCAGGGAAGTACGTACAAGGACCTGCGCGAACAGTCTGCGGAATTTATCGCATCTCAAAATCAACCAGGCAATGCAATTGGTGGCCTGTCGGTAGGCGAGCCTCATGAGGATATGTATGCTATGACTAGTCTCGTGTGTTCCATTCTTCCTGACGACAAACCACGGTACCTCATGGGCGTAGGAACGCCTGAAAACATTTTAGAATGCATAGCGCTCGGGGTTGACATGTTCGACTGCGTCATGCCGACACGAAACGCACGCAATGGCATGCTGTTCACCACGCAAGGAATCATTAACATCCGGAACGAAAAGTGGAAAGACGACCTTTCGCCAATCGACCCGATGTTGGGTGGGTATGCCAGCACATTCTATTCGAAAGCGTATCTTCGTCACCTGGTCTACAATAAAGAGATTTTGGGCGCACAAATTGCTACGATTCAGAACCTTACGTTCTACCTCTGGCTCGTAAAGGAAGCACGCAAGCAAATTGAAGCCGGAACGTTTGCTGCGTGGAAAGACAAAATGGTAAAAATTGTTTCTCAGAGATTATAATGTCAACAGCCGACAGACCACGGTCGACAAAATGCCGTGGACAGTTGACCGCGGACCATGGACTAAAAAATGAAACTACTTGACCTCCATATTTTAAAGCGTTTCCTCAGCACGTTCGTGTTTGTGGTACTGATTCTCATGTCGGTGATCACCGTAATCGATCTCACGGACAAGATGGACAAGTTTGCCAAGGCTGGTGTAACGGCCGGGCAGATTGCTTCATACTACATTGATTATGTGTACTGGATTGGAAGTCTTATCACACCGATAACCATTTTCATAGCAACGGTTTATGTATGCGCACAAATGGCAGGCCGTACGGAAATCATCGCAATACTTAGCGCAGGGGTCAGCTTCCGGAGATTCCTTGTTCCGTTCTTTGTAGGGGCAAGTCTTGTAGCAGTGTTCATGTTTGTACTTGCGGGATGGGTGATTCCAAACTCGAACAAGACACGCCTCGCTTTTGAAGTACAGTATTTAAAAACCAAATTTTACTTCGATAAGCGAAACATTCACATCCAGGTCGCTCCTGAAGTCTATTTATACCTCCAGAGCTATAACAACACATCCAATATCGGCTACCATTTCACGATGGAGCGATTTGAAAATAAGAAGCTAGTTGAAAAACTTACGGCCAACCGGATCGAGTGGGATACTGCGAAGCAAAAATGGACCTTGCGTGACTATCGCATCAGAAAAATAGATCGCATTTTTGAAAGCAAATCCAATCCCGAAGCAATACCCGGATTTGAAACTACGAAAACCGCACTAAGCGCTGATAGTCTGGTGGAAGGCGCCTCGCTTGACACCGCGCTTGTTATTCATCCGAGAGAATTCGAAAGCGACTATCGAAAATATGATGGCATGACCATCACCGAACTCAATCGTTACATCGACACGTTAAAGGCACGAGGCTCCTCGGGTATTGAAGCGTATCAGGTGGAGAAGTTTACACGTTATTCTTCCCCGTTTACCATATTCATACTAGTCTTCATGGGCTGCATTGTCGCATCGAGGAAGAGCCGCGGAGGAACGGGTTTGCAAATCGCGCTTGGTTTTGGATTGTCGTTTGTGTTTATATTATTCTTCACACTGTTTCGAACCTATGCAGAAGCCGGTGCAGCGCCTGCCTGGATTGCGGTTTGGATTCCGAACATTATCTTCGCGATAATTTCGCTTGGCATGTATAAATACGTCCCCCGGTAATGGCTTCGTCTTCGGATTATTTTAAACTACATTTTATTGTTTTTCTGTGGGGATTCTCGGCTATCCTGGGAAAGCTCGTCACCGTTCCCGCTGTCGAGTTGGTTTTTTATCGATCAATTTTTGCAGCGCTCGGAATGGCAGGAGTGATTGTTGCCACACGTGGCTCATTTAAAGTGTCATCCCGCGATCTCGTTTACATGCTCTTGATAGGTTTCATCGTGGCTGTGCACTGGCTCACCTTCTTTGGATCAGCGCGTGTGTCAAATGTTTCCGTCAGCCTCGTTGGCTTTGCAACAAATTCATTGTGGGCCGCATTGCTCGAACCCTGGTTTAATAAAACCAAATTCAAAAAATACGAACTCGTACTCGGGCTGGTTGTCTTGTTCGGTCTGTATGTAATTTTCTCATTTGACTTTCAATACAAATGGGGATTGTTTCTCGGTGTGGTAGCGGGATTCACCTCAGCCTTATTCTCTGTTTTTAATTCGAAACTGGTCAAGCGCGTGCCTGCGAGAAGTATTACATTCTATGAAATGATCGGTGTATTTGTCAGCACTGGGATTTTTCTGCCCTTGTATGAATTTGCAGGTGCTACGGAAGAATTGCACCTCATTCCATCCGGTATGGATCTGTTTTATATTGCCGTGCTCGCAGCAGTTTGCTCCGTTTATGCGTATACCGTAGCCGTTGAATTGATGAAGCGCGTCTCCGTGTTTATGATCCAGTTGACCCTGAACCTGGAACCGGTTTACGGAATCATCATGGCGGTTATCATCTTTGGTCAGCAGGAAAAAATGAATGTAAACTTCTACATCGGAACAATTATCATCCTCGGTGCGGTGGCCGTCTATCCGCTACTGAAAAAGCGGTTCGACAAAACGGTGCTGATCGACTGACTATTCAATCTGCTTTTGCCAATAAGTCATCCGCGCGAATGCATCTGCAAGGTTCCGTTCTGACTGAAAAATTCCAAACACACTTGAGCCGGAGCCACTCATGCTCGCATACAACGCACCAAGGTTGTAGAGCTGTTCCTTGACTTCACGGATGGCCGGATATTTTTTAAAAACCGAATCTTCAAAATCGTTTATCAGCAATGACCGCCATTCCGAAATCGCCTTGCGCTCAAGAACTTCTTGGATATTAGTGGGATGTTGACTGGGAGTAATTCCACTGTATGCCTCTGCTGTAGACACGTGCACCGGAGGCTTCACCACAACCAGATACAGCCCTTTTAAAGAAACGGAAATCGGTGACAACATTTCACCGCGTCCGGTTCCCAGCTTTGCATCGTCCGATATGAAAAATGCACAGTCACTTCCTAACTTTGCTGCATAGTCTTCCAGTGTTGCCTTTGACAATCCTAGGTCAAACGACTCGCTCAGCTGTCGAAGCGTGAAAGCCGCATCGGACGAGCCTCCACCCAGGCCCGCCCCCATAGGAATAATCTTATGCAAGTGAATGTGTACCGCGGGCAGATCAAAATCTTTTTTCAGGAGCTGATAGGCTTTAACGCACAGATTCGTATCGGCATTTCCCTCAATGGCAAGTCCGCTTGATGTGAACTGGAAGGTTTTGGAAGGAATGATTTCAAGAACGTCAGTCCATGCGATCGGATAGAAACATGTCTCAAGGTCGTGATAGCCATCAGCCCTCTTGCGGATGACATTTAAGCCCAGGTTGATTTTAGCATGCGGAAAGGAAACCATCTTGTAAAGATGGGTCTCAGCTTTTTCCCATGGTAGCGGCCTTACAGGTTTTTAGAAAAATTCGAAAAAGATAATTGCGCAATGAAAGCCGGGTTACACGGCTGAATGGAGCAAAAATTCCCTCATAAGATGTAAGAAAAGGAGCAAATAATTAATAAATTTAGATCCCTAACCAACTATCACCCTATGGAAACCACTCCTCATTTTGTTGAGGCACTGGATGCATATCTGACTCCCGGAGCTTATGTATGTGCAGCCATTGCCGGCCTTATTTTGCTCTATCATGAATTTAGAATCCTGCAAATCAGGGACTTTAAGGCACAGTACGACTATGTGAATCTGCATGAGATCAGGTACTTCTGGTATGCGGTCATGGCGTTGATCGTGGCCGTGGCGCTTTATATTAACAGCCTCGCTGCGGGAATTTCGATGGATATCTTTGGGAGCAAAGAAACGTGGTTCTATGTAAGAACCTTTATGACTTTGTCATTTTTGGTAGTGGCTTACTTCCTGTTTTATAGTCTGGTTCGGATTTACTACCCACGTTTTGTTGAAAAACGCCTGGCAAAACTTAGGACAAAACCGAGAATCTCTCCGTCAGGAAATGTGATGAGACGACTCAGCGAACATGAAGAGGAAGCCCATCTGGAAGCCAGCCAGTTTGCCGAGCAAAAAGAGGTTCATACGGTAGACTACGATGTTTGGCTTGATGACGCTACCGGATACAAGAAAATTGAAAAGTATCATTCGTATCAGCATGCTATTGAGTGCTCCGAGTGCGGATATGTAACGATGAAGATTGCCTCCGAGGAAATAGAGAAGGCTCCAGCCGCAAAGGAAAGCGGCTTGATCATCAAGCACTACAAGTGTTCATACTGTGGCCACCGTGAAGCCAAAGAAGTCGTGGTTGCTGCGTTGTCAGAAAACATCGCATAATACAAGCCCAAACAACCCAATTAAATCCTGATCAGCCTGTCAGGATTTTTTTTATTTTTCTCCGATATATTTTGGCAACTTTGGGCCCTTAAATGCAAGGTCAGATGAGTGTTTCGCCACAGCAACCCATAGGAATCTTTGATAGCGGAATCGGAGGATTAACGGTAGCGCACGCCATCAAGAAACTGCTGCCAAACGAAAACATGATCTACTTTGGCGACACTGCGCATCTCCCTTACGGTGATAAGTCTGAGGCAGCCATTCAGGCGTATTCGGTACGTATCGCAAACATTCTTCTTAAGAAAGGATGCAAGGTGATTGTTATTGCATGCAATTCGGCCAGTTCGGCCGCGTATGAATTGTTAAAAGAGTATGTTAGTAAAGATACGCATATCATTAACGTGATCGATCCAATGGTTGCTCTTGTAGCCAAAGAATTTGCCGGCAAAAATGTCGGGCTCATTGGAACGAAACGGACCGTGCAGTCCGGTGTTTATAACCGAAAGATCGAAGAAGCGGGGAAAGGAATTACCCTTCACTCACTTGCTACTCCCCTTCTCGCTCCGATGATTGAGGAAGGGTTTTTCAATAATCAGATCAGTCATGAAATTATTGCACAGTATCTTTCCGATCCAGCGCTCACACGTATTGACGCGTTGATCCTCGCGTGCACTCACTACCCACTCATCAAGAAGGAAATCAGCCAGTTCTACGATGGAAAGATGCAAATTCTCGACTCTTCAGAAGTCGTAGCGCAAGCTTTGTTCGCTCATCTGAAGTCAAAAAATTTGCTCAATCCCCAATCCGGATCTGCCGACCACTTTCTGGTATCCGATTACACAGAATCATTTGAAACATCAGCACGCATGTTCTTCCACGATGCCGTGCAACTGGAGAAACATCACTTGTGGGAGTCGTGAAATGTGCTCGGGTGCTTATGTGCTCACGTGTTCATGTGGGCGTCAGACATGAGCACATTACACACATGAGCACATGAACACACTTTGCTTCCCACCCCAATATTTATGATCTTTCGGACGATTTGATCGCTGGCTTGACAACACTGTTATTTATCCTGCCTTTTCTCCTTCTCTACACGATCGTAGCGATTTATGCCGAACGAAAAATTTCCGCGTTTATTCAGGACCGGCTTGGTCCGATGGAAGTGGGAATGTATGGATTTGCGCAGACCATCGCAGATCTTCTGAAGCTAATTCAAAAAGAAGATATCGTTCCTGCACAAGCTGACAAGTTACTCTTCAAGATTGCACCGGTCGTAATCTTCATGTCTGTGTTTGCAGGTTTCGTGGCGCTGCCGTTGGCGCCAGGGTGGATGGGCGCGTCACTGTCATCAGGAGTATTCTTTCTCCTGGCGATTGTCTCGCTTGACGTGATTGGAATAGTGGTGGCTGGATGGAGTTCAAATAACAAGTACAGCGTGCTCGGAACGATGCGTTCTGCAGCACAGATCGTTTCGTATGAGATCCCGCTAGGGCTATCGGTTTTGACGGTCTGTATTGTGTGCGAATCGATTGATCTTCAGCAGATCTCGCTCCAGCAAAGCACCTTGTCAGCTGACCCAAAATACCTTTTCGAAATTCCCTCACTTGGCATCACAACGCATATCGTTGGCGGATTTCTCAACTGGAATATTGTGCGCATGCCTCTTCTGTTTCTGAGCTGGATAATCTTCTTTATTGCGTCCTTAGCAGAGTCAAACCGTGCTCCTTTTGATCTACCCGAAGCCGAGTCTGAGCTTGTTGCGGGGTTTCATACCGAATACTCGGGCTTCCGTTGGGCGGTAATTATGCTTGCCGAGTATGCAATGATGCTTTTAGTAAGTATATTAGGGGCAGTGTTATTTTTTGGAAGCTGGAGTTCGCCCTTACCAAACATCGGTTCGATTCAGTTGGCAAACTGGACTACTGGAGAACCTGGTACATTGGCTTCAACCTTGTGGGGCATTTTTTGGTTGATGAGTAAGTCTTTGATTTTTGTTGCGATACAAATGTGGGTTCGGTGGACTTATCCGCGACTACGGGTTGATCAACTCATGAATCTGAGTTGGAAATATTTGACTCCGGTCGGCCTGGGATTAGTAATTCTGTTTGCATTTTGGAAAATAATATTCATCTAAATATTGTGCGCCACTTAGCTATTTTAATTTTTTTCGTCATTGCTTCGGTTGCATGCTTTGCGCAAAACAAGATTGACAGTCTTGAAGCCGAGCTGAAGAAAGCTCCTTTGGATACAGCCCGCCTGAGACTCTACGTTGAGTTGTCACGGGAATATCAATACACGAATTACCAGAAAAGTAAAGAATATGCCCTGCAAGCCGTGGAGCTTGCGGAAAATCAGAATTCGAGCACACTTAAAAACCTGGCCTACCGTAACATTGGCCTGCTATATGCGATCAGTGGTGACTACAGTACCGCCCTTCGCTTTGATAACCAGGCATTGCAACAAAGCCTTTTTAACAGTGATAGTGCTACGCTTGCGATCGACTATAACAACATTGCCAACGACTACTACGATCTTGGAGAGTATGATGAGGCGTATAATTATTTCACGCAATCCTTTCGTGTGGCAAATGCGCAAAGGGACTCTTTGCGTATGACGGTCGCGTTGCACAACGTTGGAAGAGTCTTTAAAGAGCTTGGTCAGTACGATCGCGCACTTGACCACCTGAAAATTTCATTACGCATGAGCGAGCGCATTAAAGACCTGGAAGGGGTACCGTACGCTCATGATGAAATCGGAGACGTGATGCTTCGTGTCGGGAAGTATGATTCCGCTCTTCACTCACTCATGCTGTCATTAAAAATGACGCGTGCGCAGAACCTTCACGTCCTCGAGCCTAAAACACTTACCAAGCTCGCTACCATCTACCTTCACAATAAAGATCATCAGACTGCGCTTGCGTATTATGATACAACGTATCAGCTGCACGCCAAAACAAACAACCGTTTTGGTCTTGCAGAAGTGAACCTGGGGCGAGGCGTTGTATTGCTTGACCTGGGACAATACGATGAGGCGTTGCGACTGATCAACGGAAGTCTTTCCATCGCCAAAGAGTCTAATGCACGTATTCTTGAAATCCGGTGCTACACCATGTTGTCGGAACTCTGGGAAGCGAAAGGTGACTTCAAAAAATCGCTTACCTATTTCAAACAATACAAGCAACTCGAAGATTCGCTTTTCAGCCAGGACATGCAGGAAAAGCTTTTCCGTGACCAGATGCGATTTGCGACCGAAGCCAAGGACTCGCAGATTGCCGCGCTAAGCCGTGCACGCGATATCAAAGACGATCAGATCAAACGCCAGGAATTCATCCGGAACATTTTGGTTGTCGTCATGGCATTAAGTGTTATTCTCCTCGCGACTGTGTATCGGAGTGGCCAGCGCAGACGGCAGATCAATACCCTTCTCCTGCAACACCAGGAAGACATGGAAAAGCGAAGTGAAGAACTTGAGCGTCTTAACCAGGTGAAAGACAAATTCTTCTCCATTATTTCGCATGACCTGCGTTCACCGATCAACGCGCTGGCAGGACTTCTTGATCTGCTCGATAAAGGCGCAGTGAAGCCTGAAGAATTGCCTAATCACGTGCGCGAACTCAAGACACGATTCAACCACACGCGAACGCTCCTGAACAATTTGCTTGACTGGACGCTGCTCCAAATGGATAAGCTCAACCTTCAGGCGAATCGAATCGATCTTAAAAAAATTGTTGATGAAAATATTCAACTCCTCGCGTCTGTTCAGAATAAACAAATTCAGCTACTCAACACGGTTCCAGAGAATGCGATCGCGTTCGCGGATTCAAACACCGTTAATCTCGTCATCCGCAACCTAATGACCAACGCTATCAAGTTTACCAATGATGGCGGCACTGTTGTTATTGCCGCAGAAGAAAAACCTAGCGAATGGCTTGTGTCAGTACAAGACAATGGCATTGGTATGAATGCCGATGTATTGAAAATTCTTTTCGACAAAACAGCCCCTTACACAACCCGTGGAACCGCCAACGAAAAAGGCACCGGTCTCGGTTTGATTCTTTGCAAAGAGTTTGTAGAGAAAAACGGAGGAAAGATCTGGGTTGAAAGTAAGCCTGACCAGGGAAGTAAATTCTACTTCACTTTGCCGAAGCCTAACTAGTTTTTTGCTTCCTTTGTTGGAATTTGGTGTGTTGATTCATGCAAGGTTTACAAAATTCATATTGGCACGACATCACTAGCTCAGTCGACTCGCTGTTGACCGGCTTGCGTCTGACGTTCCGGCATTTTAGAAATGCGCGTAGAAGTCGGAAACCGATAGCAATCTACGACTCTACGTACTTCCAGCAACCAGACGGCATTGCGACCATACAATATCCGCACGAAATTTTACCAGTACCCGTCAACGGCCGTTATCGGCTGCATAACGAGATAGACGACTGCATTGTCTGCGATAAGTGCGCTAAGATCTGCCCGGTAAATTGCATTACGATCGAACCTGTGCGGGCCGTTGAAGAAATCGGAAAGACCTCCGATGGGACTGCAAAAAGAATTTATGCAGCGAAGTTTGACATCAACATGGCGCAATGTTGTTTCTGCGGCCTGTGCACTACCGTGTGCCCCACAGAGTGTCTTACCATGACAAAAGTTTACGATTTCAGCGTCACGAATATTCAGGAACACAATTATGCATTCGCTGAAATGACCCCCGCTCAAATTCAGGAAAAGAAAAACCTTTTTGAAGAGTATCAGAAGAGTAAGGCGAAGCCTGCATCAGCTCCGGCTGCCGCTGCGGTTCAACCTGAATCACCTCAAAACCCTGAAACGCCAAAGCCGGCCGCAGCGAAGCCTGTCTTCAAGCCAAAAATAAAACCTCCCGGCCCGCCACCTGCATCATGAGTAGCGCGCTGATCACATATTACGTTTTTATGTTCACAGCTGCTGCGTCTGCGATCGCTTTGCTTTTTGCAAGAAGTGTATTCAAAGGAGCATTGTGGTTTTTAATCTGCTTATTGTCAATTGCAGGATTATTTGTCCTGTCCTACGCAGAGTTTGTAGCCGTCACCCAAATTCTTATCTATGCGGGAGGGGTTCTTGTCGTGATTCTTTTTGGTATCATGTTCACCTCAAAACTTGCCGCAAAGCCTCTTCGCGTTGAGAATACAAATGTAATCGGAGGGATTGTCGCGGGCACATTAATATTTGGTTTGTTGACAAAACTGGTTCTAGAGAATACAGTCGTAACAGAAATCGCCTCATCACCACGCGCCATTGAATCGATTGGTTTGTCATTAATGACAGACTACGCATTGCCCTTCGAAGTCATTGGGCTTTTATTGCTGATCACCCTGATTGGCGCCTCAGTCGTTACAGCATTCATGAAAGAAAAAAAGCAATGAACAGCCTGATCTTAATGATTCTGCTTGGCGCGCTCCTCTTCAGCATTGGAGCAATGATTATTGTTATGAAAAAAAATGCGATCATGATGCTCCTTGGAATTGAATTGATGTTGAACGCCTCCAACATTAACCTGGTCGCATTTAATCGCTTTTATCCCACGCGAATGGACGGACAAATGTTTGCCTTGTTTGTGATATTGGTGGCCGTGTGCGAGACTGCCATAGGACTCGCGCTTATATTGCGCGTATATCAATACTATCAGACTTCAATTCCAGAAAATATCAACGAATTGAAAGGATAACGTGGAGACCTCCTATTTCCATAACGATGGATTCCTCATGCTGTGTCTGTTTCTGACACTGTTTCTGCCATTGTTGTCCTCATTCTTTTCCTTCAGTACTCCTGATCGGTACTCGTGGCTGATCATCCTCATCGCACCATTCCTACTGCTACTTACTGCCGTCTTTTCACTGATTGTGATTTTCAGTTGCTGGAACAATACGGCAGGCTTAATTAGAATTCCGTGGATCAGTCTCAGCGATGCATCAATTTCAGCGAACATTTTTTTAGAGAATACCACGCTGTTGATGGCGAGCGTAGTGTCTGTGGTTTCATTTCTCGTCCATTTGTACTCAGTTGGATATATGGCCGGTGATGGCAATCCGAGAAAGTATTTTGGAATGCTGGGCTTTTTCACATTTGCCATGCAGGGTATCGTGCTGGCCGATAACCTTCTTGTTCTTTTCATTTTTTGGGAATTGGTTGGCTTTTCATCGTATATCCTGATCGGTCATTGGAGCGAAAAAACACAGGCAGGCAAAGCAGCGACTAAAGCATTTTTGTTCAACCGTGTTGGAGACGCGGCATTCCTGATCGGACTGATGGTCATCTGGGATACTACCGGAACATTTGAGATATCAACAATAAACACCAGTGCCACGTTCGAGTGGCAGACATTCGCAGGTCTTTGCATTTTCGGTGGCGTCATCGGCAAGTCAGCCCAATTTCCGTTGTTCACCTGGTTGCCCGATGCTATGGAAGGACCTACTCCTGTGTCCGCGCTGATTCACGCAGCCACCATGGTTGCCGCAGGGGTCTATCTCTTGATCAGAGTATTTCCACTTTTTAGCGAGACAGCACTGATGGTAATTGCTGTCACGGGAGCCGTCACTGCATTCGCAGGTGCATTAGCTGCGCTGTTCCAGTTTGACATTAAAAAGGTCCTCGCTTATTCCACAATCTCACAACTCGGTCTGATGATCCTTACCATTGGAATGGGTGGCGTGTACGCAGGCCTTCTTCACCTCTTTGCTCACGCATTCTTCAAAGCCTGCTTATTCCTGTCTGCAGGCTCAGTTATTCACTCGCTGCATCAGGCACAACGGAGAGATCAACATCACTTCGATGTTCAGGATTTGAGAAACATGGGTGGCCTTCGAAAAAATTTACCTGTCACTTTTCTCACGTTCACCATAAGTGGCGCTTCGCTGGCGGGAATTCCGTTCTTTTCCGGGTTTTTGTCAAAGGAAGCGATGTATACTGCTCTTTTGAAAGATAACACAACGTTCTCCCTGGCGGTTTTTGTTGTGATGGCAATCGTCTCGTTCCTTACGGTGCTCTACACCTTTCGTCTGATCTGGTTCATCTTCATGGACGACAGCCGAAAACCATCTGCGCTTCCGGTCGTTGAAGTGCCAATGATCATGCGCATCCCGACCGCCTTGTTGGCGGCCTCTTCAATTTGGATAATAGTTTCGTTAAATCCGTTCAACTTTTTTGGATGGATCGTCACCGATCGGTCTAATGCCCCATCCATCTGGCTCACAATTTTTTCGGTTATGTGGGTGGCGGTTGCTCTTGTGATGGCTTATATGCGGTTCCGCAAACCGTCTTTTCTCCCGAACGAATTTATCGCAGACGCGTTTAAGATTGACGTTGCTTACGACTTTGCAATTAAACGCAGCAGTGAAAAGCTGGCGACTACAGTCGAGTTCAGCGATCAACGAATCATTGACAAAGCCATTCACGCTTCCGCTTATGGACATGTGATTTTTGCGCACGTGATTGGGTGGTTCGACAAGTATATTGTCGATGGCTTAGTACATTTTGTTTCAAGCATTATCCGCTGGGTCGGAGGCATCGCACGATCGTATCAAAATGGCAAGATTCAGGATTATATTCTTTACGCCATATTAGCATTGATTATTTTCATAATTTGGGCGCTTTAATCAGGATCAGGATAACGTATTGATGCAAAACATTCTCTCCTTCCTAATCTTAGTTCCTTTGCTGGGTTCTCTGGCTGCGTTGCTTATTCCTTCAAAAAAAGTTTCCGCATTCCGTTGGCTGGCACTTGGTGCGGTGTGCGTGCAGCTGGTTTTGTTTGTACTTCTGCTACGAAATTACCAACCCGAAATCGGCTTACAATTTATTGAACAGCGCTTATGGATCTCGCTTGACCTCGGATCGTGGGGAGTTCTGAAAGCAGATTACCTGCTCGGTGTGGATGGGATGAGCCTTCCACTTGTTGGCCTTTCGATCTTCATCATGTTGATTGCGTGTATCTCCTCCTGGCACACGTTAAGCAATGTGAAAGGGTATTTCAGCTTGCTCCTCCTGCTCAACGCTTCCATCATCGGCACTTTTACGGCAGTGGATTTTTTGCTGTTCTATTTGTTCTTTGAATTCATGTTGCTGCCCATGTTTTTCCTTATCGGGATTTGGGGAGGAGCGCGCAGGGAATATGCATCGATTAAGTTCTTCTTATATACCTTGCTGGGATCGATTCTGATTCTGATCGTGTTGATCGGATTATACTTGTCGGTGAACGATCCATCAGGTGCAGGCGGACTGGTTCATACGTTCAACATGATCCATATGGCAAATCCGGCCAACTACATTTCGAATACGATTCTTGATCCGAACAACATGATCACGATCGGCCCTTTGTCAGCGCGGGCATGGGCATTCTTGTTTCTATTCTTTGGTTTTGCGATCAAGCTTCCGATGGTTCCACTGCACACTTGGTTACCGGATGCTCACGTTGATGCTTCAACACCCGTCTCCATCATTCTTGCTGCACTACTTTTAAAGATCGGTGCATACGGGTTGCTGCGCATAGTCTATCCGATATTTCCAGAGGCTGCAGTACAGTTTAGTACGATGGTGGCGGTCTTTGGCGTAGTCTCAATTTTATACGGAGCGCTGGCGGCCATGGCCAGCAAAGACCTGAAACGAATGATTGCCTACTCGTCTGTGTCGCACATGGGGTTTGTGTTGCTCGGATTGGCTTCCGTTACAACGGAGGGGGTAACAGGCGCGGTTTATCAAATGCTTAGTCATGGCATTCTTTCCGGAATGCTTTTCATTCTCGCAGGCGTCTTGTACGATCGGACCGCTGATCGATCGATCAGAAACTATTCAGGGCTGGCGTCCAAAATGCCTTTGTATTTCGTCACAGTATTAATTGCCTTCTTTGCATCACTCGGCTTACCAGCATTCTCCGGCTTCATTGCTGAAGTGATGGTCCTTCTTGGTGCCTTCAAATCGAATGCACACAACGGACTCATTCATGAAAGTTTGGCCGTGCTTGCCACCATCGGACTGATTTTTGGAGCTGCTTACTTTCTCTGGGCAATTCAACGGATGTTCTTCGGACCCTTTGATGTAAAAGGTGTCGCCAAAAAGCTTGAGCTTCCTGATCTCGACAACCGCGAACTCCTCATGCTGATCCCGCCTTGCATCATCACCTTTATTTTCGGAGTGTACCCACAGCCGCTGCTGGATTTCATCAATCCTTTTGCTTCTGATTTTGTAAATCACGTGATCACACAGGCGAAAATACTATCTGCTCATCCGTAACGCGATGCAAGATCAGGTAAACACGATACTTCAAAGTTTTGGCTGGGTCATTCCCGAGATTATTCTTTGCAGCGCGTTCCTGATTATCCTTGTAGCCGGCCTATTCCGATTGCAACGTGTTGTGCTTCTTACGTTGGCACTCATCACCTTCGCATCCGTTGGCGCAGCGATTGTCACCGACTTGTATACCACCAGTCCAACGTTGTTTGGAATGATGCATACCGATGGAGTATCCTCCTTTGTGAAGATGCTCATTAACATCTCGGCCCTGTTGACTTGCGTTCTTTCTATCCGGAATAAGGGTGTCCACCGTAGCGAATATTTTGCTTTCCTTGTTGCGATTGTATTCGGAGCCCACCTGCTGGTGATGACCACCAACTTTCTTCTTATCTTCATCTCCATTGAAATTATTTCGATCAGCTCGTATGTGCTCGCTGGCTATTTTTTCGATAAGAAAAGCGCTGAAGGAAGTTTAAAGTATTTTCTTTTTGGATCAGTTTCCGCGGCAGTAATGCTGTATGGCTTCTCTTTCTTGTATGGATTCACAGGATCCATCGACTTCGCTACCAATGAATTTGTTTCCAGCTTGGCAAGTTCTGAAAATTCACTCACCTACCTTGCGCTTTTCTTTGTGCTTGCGGGATTTCTTTTCAAAATTTCATCCGCACCGATGCATTTTTGGGCTCCAGACGTTTATGAGTCTGCTCCTGCCCCCGTGGTCGCATTCCTGTCAACCGTTCCAAAGTTAGCCGGCCTCACAGTTTTGCTTAAGTTCTTATTTACAATAAACCTTGGTGGCCAATCACCTCTCGACTGGCAATTTTATATCACCTGTGTTGCGATCCTGACGATAACCGTAGGAAATTTTGCCGCGCTAAAACAAACAAACGTCAAGCGCATGATGGCGTATTCGTCAATCGCACAATCCGGATTTTTAATGATCGGGTTGATCGTGTTTTTGCCGCAAGGCGTTGAGTTTTTTCTATTTTATGCGTCCGTCTATGTCGTAAGCAACTTCCTGGTGTTCGCACTCATTAATTCATTTGAAATTTCGGGCACTACAACGATTGCAGAATATTCAGGAACGGGCAAAATTTTTGTGTTAACGAACGTGCTGTTACTCGTGGGCCTGATAAGTCTTACGGGACTTCCTCCAACGGCAGGTTTTACCGCGAAACTGTTTGTTTTTTCGGCACTTTGGGCCGGCTTTCAGCAGTCGGGGAACACCATTCTTATTACACTCTTGGTAGTTGGTTTGTTAAACACCGTTGTTTCCCTCTTTTATTACCTGCGCATTCCCTATTATGCCTTTCTAAAAAATGGCAAACCAGCCATTTCGCATAATATCCTTTCTTTTGAAAATCTTTTAGGCGCAATTCTGGTTCTAGTACTACTAATTCTGTTCTTCCAGCCCGGACTGTTGATGAGTTGGATTAATAAAATTAACTTTGTTTTATAATCAGGAGCAGTCATTGGAGTTGACTGTGTTCCAACTACCAGATAATTTCAAATTATGAGCGACCAGATTCTTCATGAGTGCGGAATAGCCCTGATTCGACTGCGAAAACCCCTGTCTTATTACATCGAAAAGTATGGCCCGACCTACGCCATGAACAAGATGTATATT
>DASWTM010000114.1:0-3049 GCA_036402115.1 Chryseosolibacter sp. | reverse complement strand
TGCAACAGTGGCATGCTTCCGCGTTTCTTTACTTAGAATAAAAACATTGATAGCCGAGGAGTCTGCGAACGGTTCGTCAATGTAATTCAGAATGTCGTGAACATGCGCATAAAGATCATCGTTAGTCAATGAAAATACGGTGTGCTCGGTTTTAAAATGCTTCGCAACGAGGCGTGCATATTCCGTCTCGTCAAAAAAATTTTCGTCTTTAAACCCGATCGAAAAAGTATGCAGGTCGGGCTTGTGCTTACTCGCGAGAGCTGTGATCACAGATGAGTCAATACCACCACTGAGGAAAGCACCCAGTGGAACATCAGCAACGAGTCTGCGTTGAACAGAGTTTTCTAAAAGTGATTTTAGTTTTTCCTTTGCATCATCGAAGCCAATCGTGCTCAATGGCTTTCCCGATGCATACGGAACTTCATAATATTTCTGAATATCGATCTTGTTGCTTCGAACATTGATGTAATGTCCAGGCATTAACTTTTTTACATTCTTAAAAATTGTTGAAGGCGCTGGAATGTAGTTGAGTTGGAGATACGTATGCAGGGAGGCATGATCAATATCCTTTTCAATTCCGTATTGAAGGATCGCCTTCATCTCCGATGCGAAAATGAACTTGTTGTCATCGAATTGATACAACAACGGCTTGATGCCGAACCGGTCGCGTGCAACAAAAAGTGTTTGTTCCGCTTTGTCGTAGATGCAGAAAGCAAAAAAGCCGTTCAGTTTCGGAACACATGCTTCTTTCTCGCGGATATAGAGTTTCAGCAACACTTCTGTATCTGATTGAGAAAAGAAGGTGACGCCTTTATTTAATAAGTCCTGTTTCAGTTCACGGTAGTTGAAAATTTCCCCGTTAAAGATGATGCAATAACGCTTTGATTCATCCCACATCGGTTGATGCGCAACAGAGGACGTGTCGATGATCGAAAGTCTTCGGTGACCAAGTCCGACCCACTCATCAGCATAAACGTCCTGAAAATCCGGACCGCGCTTTTCGATCGCTCGGGTGGCAGCGGAAATATGAATCTTGTTAAACTTGCCAACAAGATTAAAAGACATAATTCCCGTAATGCCGCACATCTGCTTCGAAAAGTTAAGCACGCAAGTTAATGCTTCAGAAGGGAAAAACAGAATGGCGAAAGGAAGGGCAGTTTGTTTGGTTCAAATCGCAGAATATTAAATAAAGAACATTGGATGTCTAATGTCTACGTTACTTACTCGTCCTTCGATATTCAGAATTTAGTATTCCATGTTCGATTCTGCATTTTTGCCTTGCCGTTTGGATTTCTATCAAGAGAAATTAGCCCCACATGCCGGATAAACTCATACATCCCTCTACTAGAGGTCACAAGACTTTCAAATACACATTCCGGTACCACACTTCCTGGCCATGATCCTGGAAGGCAATCAATCCTTTTGACGCTGCTCCGTATCCTTTGGCATCTTTCCACTTGCTTCCTGCTTTAAGTTTTTTCCAGTCATCGGAGTTTAGCTCGTACTCCAGCATCTTCTCGCCATTCAGCCAGTGCTCAACATGATTTCCGTTTACCACAATCTTTGATGAGTTCCATTCGCCTTGCGGATTGAGTGTTTTCGTTGCAGGTGCCGCATGCATATCATAGTTTGAACCACTCAGCTGTGTATCTTTCAACGGATCGCCCGGCCATCCTTTGTCATCGATTACCTGATACTCCGGTCCGGACAGATAAGGCGCATCATACTCCTCGGTTACTCGGAACATCACGCCACTGTTTCCACCCGGTGGAACTTTCCAATCGAACATGAGTTCGAAATTTTCATATTGATCAACGGTTACAAGATCGGCTCGTTTTTCAGATCCTGTTGTGTCCGGCTTTGCATGCAGTGTTCCATCGACAACTTCCCAACTATTGTTTTCTTTGTTCTTATAAAATCTGAAGCCATTGGTTGTTTGTCCATCAAAAAGAACTTTCCACCCTTCAGCCTTTTGGGCTTCGGTCAGTTGATTGAGTGCAGGCTCATTGGCTTCTACCTGGGTGGTATCCTGCGCTGCGGGATTTTCCGTCTTTGTTGATTGACATGCTGTGAATAGCAAAACGCAAAAGGCGACTGGAATTGACAATTTCTTTCTCATGAGGCTTGTTTAGTTAGGTGCTGAAAATACAAAAAAATCCGGGTATGTAGTTGTTAGATGCCTGAGGCAAATCGCGCGGCTTACGGACATTTTGCGTTTCCGATGAGAGAACATTTTCTCCCTATGAACGAAGCGGCATCTTAGCATGAAATGGCCCTACCTTTGCGTTACAACTGGGTATGATGGTAGTGAAGAGTGATAACGAGGATATACTGCATAAATGGGACTTCCGCCCCTCACCCGAATTCAATATATTTGAATACTTTTTAAGCTGTTGTATGAAGCTATTTTTCAGACTTTACATCTTACCCAGGCTTCTTTTTCCCGTGATCGCAGCGCTATTGGTTATGCTCGTGTCGTGCGGCTCGAGCAAGAAAATGGCCGCGAAAGAAGCAAATGTCGAGAAAGTTGTGACCGTTGCGCGGAGCTATACCGGTACACCATATAAGTATGGCGGGACCACACGCAATGGCATGGATTGCTCCGGTTTGCTCATGAATTCCTTCAAAGCGATTAATATCGATCTCCCACGAAGTTCAGCCGACCAAAGTAAATTAGGGAAGGAGGTTGAGATGCGCGACCTCGAGCCTGGCGACCTTGTTTTTTTTGCCACTGGCAAAAAGAAGCGTCAGATCACCCACGTTGGTCTTGTCACCGAAGTAAAAGGAAAGGATCACGTGAAATTCATTCATGCATCATCTTCCCTGGGTGTTGTCGAGACTAATATCTACGCGGAATATTATCAGAAGCGGTTCCGCGGTGCACGGAGAGTCATCGATTAAAGATTAAAGATTTAAGATTTAAGATTTAAGATTTAAGATTTAAGATTTAAGATTTAAGATTTAAGATTTAAGATTTAAGATTTAAGATTTAAGATTTAAGATTTAAGATTTAAGATTTAAGATTTAAGATTTAAGATTTAATATTTAA
>DASWTM010000113.1:0-8570 GCA_036402115.1 Chryseosolibacter sp. | reverse complement strand
GTGCTCGAATGTCAGAAGAATGGTATAGGCTTGTTGTTGGGATGTGATGCACCTCAGATCTTCAACGTGCCTGGATTCTCCACCCACAATGAACTTGAATACCTGGTGCTCGCGGGACTTACGCCATACGAAGCACTTAGGACAGGTACCGTGAACGTTGCAAAGTATCTCAACATTAAAAATGCCGGAACAATCGAGGTCGGCTCCGTTTCCGATTTGATTTTACTCAATGGAAATCCGTTGAACGATATCAATCAGGTCCGTGCGCAATCAGGCGTGATGATCGGCAACAAGTGGATGAATAAAAATTTCATTGACACCGAATTGAAGCGCCTTGTCAAACAATAGTTCGATACTGTTGTTTTCGTTGACGAAACGGATTAACTTTTCCTATTAACCTAAACCACTTATGAGAATAACATTCTTGTCGCTATTTCTTTTCGCGATTGTCTTTACAACCCACAGCCAGTCGACTCAAAAGCCAGTGCTGCACGGGAAAAACTGGATGGCCATCACGGGTAAGCCTCTTGCTGCTACTGCGGGAAGCATGATCTTTCAGAAAGGCGGAAATGCTGTTGATGCCTCGTGTGCCATGCTTGCTGCCACGTGCACGATGTGGGACGTGCTGAGCTGGGGCGGAGAAACACAAGCGCTTATCTACAATCCGAAAACAAAAAAGGTAATTGGTATCAATGCGCTGGGCGTTGCTCCCACTGGTGCAACCGCGGAATTCTTCAAATCGAAAGGTATGAACTATCCTCCCGAGTACGGTCCGCTTGCAGCGGTGACTCCTGGGACGCCAGGCGGTTTGTGCTATATGCTGGCAGAGTTTGGCACGATGAGTCTCAAGGAAGTACTGGCTCCAGCGATGCAACTGGCCGAAGGATATCCGATCGAAGCACAGACAGCAAACGCCATGGAGCGCGGTAAAAAACAAATCAAAGAATGGCCTTATTCAAAAGCGGTTTTCCTTCCTCATGAAGGAAAAAAAAGTGAGGCACCCGTAGCGGGTGAAATCTTTAAACAGCTCGACCTGCTTGAGACGCTGCGGAAAATGGTTGAAGCAGAGACACAAGCGCTGAAGAAAGGCAAGAACAGAAAGGAAGCGATCTATGCCGCGCAAGACCGATTTTATAAAGGTGACATTGCGCAGGAATTTGTTCGCGGAAGCAAAGAGCAAGGTGGTTTAATCACGCTGGAAGACATGGCAAAATGGAAGGTCATCCAGGAAGAACCGCTAAAAGTAAATTACAAAGGAATCGATGTCTACAAACTTTCGCAGTGGACGCAAGGTCCGATGATGCTGCAGGCGTTGAACATGCTGGAGAACATCGATGTAAAGAGCATGGGCTTCAACTCAGCAAAATACATCCATACGATGTACCAGGTGATGAACCTGACCTTTGCTGATCGCGATTTCTATTATGGCGATCCGTATTTTGCTCCCGAAGAACCCATTGCAGGTTTACTTTCAAAAGAGTATGCGAAAGCTCGCGTGAAGGAAATCAATTGGGAGAAGAATGATGCGAAGGCAGCGCCTGGTGACCCCTACCCCTTCGAGGGAAAAGTGAATCCATACATGGACTATCTTAAGCAATGGAAACAGGCATCGCTCGACAAACCCGTTTCGCCTTTGGACGAAGATTATCTCAATCAAGTATTTCTTGGAACGACTTCGGTTGAAGCAACGGACAAAGAAGGTTGGGTTGTTTCGATAGTGCCAAGTGGTGGATGGCTCCCGGCATGTATTGCAGGGAAGACCGGCATCGGCATGAGTCAACGCATGCAAAGTTTTGTGACGGATCCAAAGTTAAATCCTTACAACGTTGTTGAGCCTGGAAAACGTCCGCGCGTGACGCTCACTCCTACGATGGCGCTCAAGGATGGAAAACCATACATCTCGTTTGGTGTACAAGGCGGAGACACCCAGGATCAAAACCTTCTTCAATTCTTTATCAACATGGTTGAGTTTGGAATGAATGTGCAGGAAGCAACTGAAGCACCCAACATTAACACGTACCAGTTTTATCTGTCATTGGGCGGTGAGGATCGCAAACCAAAGCCTGGCAACATTCTGCTTCATGAAAGCACGCCTCCGTATGTTCGCAAGGAGCTAATGCAGATGGGCTACCGGCTGTCGTTCGATGACCGTACTTCTGGCCCTATCAACGCGATTTATTTTGACTGGGAACATGGAACCTTCTGGGGTGGATCGAGTAACCACGGGGAAGATTATGGCATAGGCTGGTGAGGTTTGGTTAGTCGGGAACTGGGAGTCAGGAGTCGGGAGCTGGGAGTCGGAATCGGGAAATTTTTTGCCGCCAACGCAGTGGATACTGGTTGGCGGCTTTTTTATTTGCTGCCTCCGTCATTCGTCACTCCAGATTTGTCACTCGAAATACCCACCAGCACGGATATCGAATACCGAAAGCACGGTATGGTGAGACTGCGCATCGCAGACTAGCTTTATAACGGCTTTTAATCTGCGATGCGATCATGAGGAAACTTTATATTCTGCTTTTTATTCTGATTTCCATCGCGTTGCTTACTTCTCACGCCTGGCGCTGAGAATTTTTTGGATTGATTGCCCATTGAAACTATGAAATATTTTCCCGTCTCGCTGGGCCACTACGGATGACGATGGTCATCCGTATTGCTCAGTCGAACAAGACCGTTTTGGTAGATGAATATCGGCCCCATAGGTGAATTGGCTTAGTTAAAAAAATTGGAGTCTCTCGGGCCGAGGACTCCTTTTTTTATTCACTTACTCCCACTTCAGGGTTTCCGCAGGATTTATTTTCGAAGCCTTGACAGAATGGAATGCAACGGTAAGGCTGCTGATTAAGAGCGCAAGTGTACCACCCGCGAAGTACATCCAAAACTCGAAATCAATCTTGTAGGCAAACTGATCTAACCACTGCCCTATCGCATAGTACGACAACGGTACAGCTATAAGGGTGGCAACCAACACGAGCTTCACGAATTGCATATTCAACATCATCACGATGTTTGAAACCGTGGCGCCAAGTGCTTTGCGGATACCGATTTCTTTCGTTCGTTGCTCAGTAGTGTAGGCAGATAGGCCGAAAAGGCCGAGGCAGGAAATGAATATTGCCAGCACTGTAAAAAAGCCAACCGCTTTTCCGAAAACCGATTCTTTGACCAGCAATGCCGCGAAGTTCTCATCGAGGAAATGATATTGGATTGGATCGTCTGTGTTGTTCTTCCATTTTGCCTTGCAGAACTCCAATACATCGGTAGCTTTTGACGAGCGAACTTTGATACTAAGCTGTGACAAGGTCATTTGCGCGGGTTTCTCGTCCTGATATCGAAAGGCTACCGGCCCGATATTGTTGCGGAGGCTTTCCCAGTGAAAGTCACGCACGACACCAATTACCCGTTCTTCCTTATTCAACATTCGTCCCTCCGCGTTGGTCGGAATCCCTAAGACCTTTAAAGCAGATTCATTTAGAATGACCGCTGACCTATCGGATTCCAGCTCCGGATTAAACCACCTTCCTTCAATGAGTTGATAACCCATCACGCTGTGCAGATTAGCATCTCCGTAAAACGTAAACATACTCACGGGTTGTTGAAGCGTGTCCGTCTGGAATGCTGAGAAAGAAATAACCCGTTTGCTTCCGGGCTGGCCAGAGTGCATGGAAGCGCTGATCACATCCGGATGAGCCAAAACTTCATCTCTAAATGTAAACGGATTTTTCAAAGCCTGCATTCGGTTAATCGTGATCACATTCGTCTGATCGAACCCGAGATCTTTTGATTCCATAAACGACAGCTGTCGCACGATGATCGTTGTGCAGATGATCAAACCGATCGAGATGACAAACTGAAAAACAACAAGGCCGTTTCGGAAGCTTCCGGCTCCGCCTGCGGAAAGATTACCTTTCAACACCTTAACGGGCTTGAATGCCGTAAGGTAAAACGCGGGATACAAACCTGCGAGCACACCAATCAACAACGTGAAGATCACAACCGCCAGGATAGCAAGCGGATTTAGCCACAGATTTACATTGAGCGATTGTCCTGTGATCCAAAAGAACGCGAATGTGAATAATTCCGCCAGCCCCAGTGCAATGATCATGGAGACAACACTGATTACAATAGACTCAAACAAGAACTGAAGAATCAATTTGCCTTTTGTTGTGCCGAGCGATTTCCGAATACCAACCTCCTTTGCCCTGCGTGTACCCCGGGCGGTAGACAAATTCACAAAGTTTACGCCTGCAAGGATAAGAATAAACGTGGCAATGATTGCGAAGATCACCATATTGGTTTCATTGCCACCTGGCGATAACTCAAAATTTACTTTCGACTTCAGGTAAATATCACGCAATGGCATGATGTGAAATTTCACTGCGTTGGGATCATTGATGTATTCTTCGAGCGTACTCCTTCCAAGATCTTTGCCTACCGCGGGGAAAACGTCTTTTGCAACCATCCTGTCAATGGCCAGCTGCAAATCTTCTAACGTGAAATTTTCACGAAGCAGAAAATAATTATACGAACTTGCCGAAGACCAGACCGGCTTTTCGTTTGGATCAGGAGCAAGCGTTGCCCAAAGTTTCGATTTAATGTGCGAGTTGCGTTGATCGTCTTTCATCACCGCAGTGATCTGAAATGGATTTCGGTCCTTGCCGATTTCAATTGACCTCCCGATGACATCCACGGTTCCGAAATATTTGATCGCTATGTCTTCGGTAAGCACTAGTGAAGACGGCTTGGTCAACGCGGTGGTGATGTCTCCCGCGATTGCTTGGCGTGAAAATACTTTGAAGTAGTTGGAGTCGGTATAAAATAACTGCTCGGTAAAGGTGCTGTTGCCCACCGTCACCATTTCGTTTGGACTGTTGGATATCCGAGTGAATGATTCGATGCCGTCAAATTGTTTTGGAAGGTATTCGCCTACCAGATCCGATGTGATCGCGAACTGGCCCATATTGAAAAAAGAAATTCCAACGCGATAGATGCGCTCGCCATTTTTAATGTGCCGATCATGACTCCATTCGCCATACACATAGAGAAAGATCACCAGGCTACACGCCATGCCTACAGCAAGTCCCATAATGTTGATGAACGAGTAAAGGAATTGTCGTTGAAGATTTCGAAGGGTGATCGTCAGAATGTTCTGAAACATTTGTACAGGTTTTGAAGAGGGCATTTTCAAATGAAATGCCACCAATTATATGTCTATCAATCAGACGATTACAGGAGAACTCCTCATACCTATGTATCGATTCCGATACAACCTCCTATCTCAAATTGATACAAGCCAGATCGGCTTTTGAAGTCATAAAATCCCCCTTCGAAGACCGATTCTTTCGCATAGATGGTCAGCACGGACATTTAGTTGTGCGATGTAGTCTGCAGGCGGATAAGGAAAGATGCGGTAAAGCTTCTTGTACTCCGTTGTTAATTTCGGGTACTTTCGTTCGAGGAATTTCTGATAAAGAACTTTGCTGTCGGCAGGATTAGAACCGAAAAGTGTCAACCCACCGATGAGAATATAATCCGCGCCATAGTCTTTTCCTGCGGTGATAAGCTGTTCGAGTTTTTCATCGGAATCGGAAATGAAGGGCAGCACAGGTATGCAATTCATGCCGACAAATAATCCGGCATCTTTGCATTTGCGCATCGTTTCGAGCCGTTGCAGCGGAAGAGGTGCCCCAGGTTCAAGTGTGGACGCGATCTCGGGATCAAGCGTAGAAAACGAAAACGAAACGATCGCTCCCCGATTGAGTTTCCCTTTCAAGTCGTCAGCATGAATGGCCTGCCGATCAATCTCTTTCAGGATTTCAACATCGCGCAAAATCATCTCCGACTTGGTTATCATCAACACCGGAAAACGATGTTTTAGAAGCGTTACTAAAAAGCGTTGAGTAAGTTGATACGTTTCCTCAGCATTGATATACGGGTCTGTTGCTGAAGCCAATGCAACAATACCGTATTGATTTTTCTTCACGCGAAACGCGAGCTGCCGATCCAACACTTCAACACCGTTTACTTTCGCAGACAACGATTCCGCCATATTCTCACCGTACTTGCTCCCACGGATGTAGCAGTACTGGCAATTCATGCTACAGCCTTCATACGGATTCAATGTATAATCGTCAAGAAACCAGCTGTCGCGTTTTTTCTTTTTGTTGAGGATGGACTTGACAAAAATTGTGTTCATGTGCGCAGGTGCTCAAGTGCTCAGGTGGCTGTTACACAATAATGTTTCTTCAACCCAAAATAAATGCAATTGATGTTGCTGTATGAACCAATGCAGGCTCCTAACATGAGCACATGAACACACAAACACCTGAGCACATTTCATTCATTCGTCCATCCCATCGTGCGCTTCACCGCCTTCTTCCATCCGTTGTAAAGTTTGTTTCGGACCGCATCGTCCATCGATGGCTTGAAGCACTTTTCGATCTTGCGATTCTTTACGATATCGTCTTTCTTCCAAAGACCGATCTGGATGGCTGCGAGGTATGCCGCTCCCATGGCAGTTGACTCGATAACTTCGGGGCGGTCAACCTCAGTACCAAGAATATCGGATTGAAATTGCATGAGTATATTGTTCGCGCAGGCTCCCCCATCTACCTTAAGGCTCGCCAGTTTTATCCCGGCATCTTCCTGCATCGCATTCAAAATATCTTTTGTTTGATAGGCAAGAGATTCAAGCGTTGCCTTGATTATATGATCTTTTCCGGTATCTCGTGTGAGGCCGAAGATGGCACCACGAGCATACATATCCCAGTACGGAGCACCTAATCCAGCGAAAGCAGGTACAACATAGACTTCATTGGAGCCGAGTGCCTTCGCAGCAAAATATTCCGAGTCTTTTGACTGATCAATAAGGTGAAGGCTATCGCGCAACCATTGTACGGCAGCCCCGGCTATGAAGACACTTCCCTCCAATGCATACTCAACCTTCCCTTCAAGTCCCCAGGCGATGGTGGTGATCAAACCGTTTTTCGAGAGTTGAATATTTGTTCCGGTATTCATCAGCATGAAGCAACCTGTTCCATACGTGTTCTTCGCCATACCGGGTTTAAAACAGGCCTGGCCGAACAGTGCAGCCTGCTGATCACCAGCAACACCAGAGATAGGAATTGATTTTCCATCGACAACAAAATCGCCAAAGTGATGCGCAGATGGCTTTACATCCGGCAGCAGCGACTTGGGAATCTGGAGTACTTCCAACATCTTCTCATCCCACTCGAGGTTTCGAATGTCATATAACATCGTGCGGGAGGCGTTTGTGTAATCCGTCACATGTACTTTGCCTTTTGTCATGTGCCAGATCAGCCACGAATCAATCGTACCAAAAGCGAGTTCGCCTTTATTTGCCCGATCACGGGCACCTGGAACGTTGTCCAGAATCCATTTGACTTTCGTACCTGAAAAATATGAATCGATCACCAGCCCTGTCGTCTTACGGACGTGATCTTCGAGACCTTTTGCTTTCAATTCTTCGCAAATAAAAGCAGTCCTTTTATCCTGCCAGACGATGGCGTTGTAAATTGGCTCACCGGTTCTTCTATCCCACACCACTGTTGTCTCACGCTGATTGGTGATCCCTATGGCAGCTACATCGGCAGCGCTCACCTTATTATCACTCAACACTTTGGTAAGCGTTGCAAGCTGTGTGCTTAGAATTTCGCGCGGGTCATGTTCAACCCAGCCCGATTGCGGAAAGATCTGTCTGAACTCCTGCTGAGCGATACCGAGAATAGCACCTGTCTCATTGAATAAAACTGTACGCGAGCTTGTTGTGCCCTGATCGATCGCGAGAATGAATTTCTTACTCATATCAGAAGAGAACGTTGAATAACCATGCCCCTAAAATGCCTCCGACAAAAGGACCAATTACTGGAATCCAACTGTACCCCCAATCCGAATGACCCTTACCAGGAATCGGTAAAACAAAATGCGCTAATCGTGGACCAAAGTCGCGTGCAGGATTGATGGCAAACCCTGTTGTGCCCCCAAGGCTCAGACCGATCGAGATGATGAGACCACCAACAACGATTGGGTTCAAGCCTTCTGCAAATTTGTTAGCACCGATGAATAAGATTGCTAGCACCAGAATCATCGTAGCAAAGACCTCGGAAAAAAGATTCGAGAAAGTGGAGCGAACAGCCGGTGCAGTACAAAAGACAGCAAGCTTATAACCCGGATCTTCTGTTTTGCCCCAGTGAGGCAGATAAAACAACCAGACAAGGATAGCTCCGCTAAACGCTCCTGCCATCTGCGCAAGAACGTAGCCCGCGACCTGTGATGAAGGGAAATCGCCAGCGATCGCCAGGGCGAGCGTGATGGCCGGATTCAGATGCGCTCCGCTTATTCTGCCAACGGCATACACTGAGAGCGTCACAGCAAGGCCCCATCCAATCACAACGAAGAGGGTACCCGCATTCTCTCCTTTGGTTCCGCGCAAGAGCACGTTGGCGACTACACCATCACCGAGCACGATGAGCAGCATAGTACCTAAAAATTCAGCTAAGTAGGGCGACATAGGTTGGTGTTTAGTGTTGGAAGGTTATCGTTTTGGAAGATTG
>DASWTM010000112.1:0-24257 GCA_036402115.1 Chryseosolibacter sp. | reverse complement strand
ACACGCGTCATGAAGGCAAAGGCTTCCGAAAAGTCTTTAAACTTAAAAACTCTTTTCAGGGAATTGTTTTCTTCTTTCCAGCTCATACCCTTTGGATTAATAGTACGAGTTACGAAAAAATACAGAATACCGCCACCACAGAGGTACGGAGGATACACGGAGACTCACGGAGGAATTTGAAAAAAAAATCGAGAATGAAGCGGTCGATCCTTTACGTGCGCAGAAGGTCAGGAGGTTGCGAGCTGGCGTTCACTTTTGCTTGCAAAAATCTGTAACCTCCATAGCACGAATTAGCCCTGCGCAAGTTGATCTCAAAACAGGTTCACTCTGTGCTTCTCTGTGGATGCTCCGTACCTGTGTGGTCGCAGCATTTAAAGCGCGATGAGCCCCTCAATCGCTGAGGCCTGCTGGTAGATTTCAATCACGGCTTTGCTTGATGGCATCATCATTTGGATCGTGATGCTGGAATAATTACCGTTTTTGGATTGCTTCTCGGTAGTAGTGTGTAGCGGGAAAAGTTTTTTCAGATCGTCTTCTTTTCCTTTTGGAACGATGAATTTGAAAATATACAGCGATGGCCATGCATAGTGCTGGTCGAGCTTTTCTCCAAACGATCTAAACCATTCCTGATCCATCATAATAAAAATGCCGTCCCGTGGATCACACGAGACGGCATGTCAATAATTCAATTCCTAATAAAACTTGTAACGCTTGTCTTCGATCTTCGCGTTATCCTTAATCGCTTCAGCAATGTTAAAGCTGCTGCGCGTTTGTACGTTTTGCTGGATTGGCAATTCATATGGGCTGTAGTCAGCCACTTCCGGTGCTACGGTCTTGTTCTGAACTTCCATGATCAGCACACCATTCTCGCCTGCAAAAGGCTCAGAACGTTTACCGCTTTCCAGTGCGAAAGCAACTCCTACCGCCTTAGGATCGAAACCTGCACCTTGCAAAGCAGTTGCATTCATTTTCAAGTCAGCAGTATTGTAAACTTCAGCATCTTCGCCATAGGCATTCGCAATTTCATCCAGTGTACCAGTTTTATCTTTCAGCTTGTCGATGATTACTTTTGCCTTTGCTTGCTTTTTCACTTCAGGGAGTATTTCAGTCTTCACACTTTCTAGAGAGCGATAGCCTTCATCAGTTTTGCCTGTCATGATGGCAACGACATATTCCGTTTGCTGATCGAACACATTGGAAACGTCACCTTTTGATGCGTCTCTGTACAACCACTGAACGATCTGACGTGCGTCACCAAGATTGCCAACGCGTCTGTCACCGGCCTGGATGTTTTTCGCATCCTGTACAATTACACCTTCTGCTTTTGCACGCTCAGTGAATTCGGCAAGGCTTGACAAACCAGACTGGAATGCTTCAGCTTTCCTGTACGCTTCGTTTGTCGTTGCATCGCTTGGACCAATGGTACGCTCAACAACTGCAACTTCGTAACCGGTGTTGTCTTTCGTATTAGTGATGCTGATGATATGGTAACCAAAATCAGTTTCGACAACGTCATTGAGAAGACCAGTCTTCGTTGCATTGAACACAGCATCGTTAAATGGCTTCACCATCATACCGGTCTGGAACCATCCAAGGTCCCCGCCTTTTGTTGCAGTGCCATCGGTTCCGTGCTCAAGCGCTTTTGCTGAAAAGCTTGCACCCTTCTTAATTTCGTTCAGGATGCCACGTGCTTTTTCCTTCGCAGCTTTCTTACCTTCAGCAGTTTCGTTTTCGGGCTTAATAAGGATGTGAGCGGCACGTGCGCTGTATACAGTGTCCTTGATGACATCCGTTACTTTAGCAACTTTGTAGGCATTTCCATCGAGTACTGGACCGATAATATTCCCTTTCTTCAGGTCTTCAACCTTCACGAATGTTGGAACGTTGCCTGCATTGTATCTTCCGAATGCTTCAGCGCCATCCGTGTTACTCGCTGCATACGCGGAATCATCTTCGGTTTGTTGAAGTTCAGTTGAAATTCGTTTCATTTCTTCGCGAACCGCGGCAGAGTCAGCAGCAGAAGCAACAATAGAAAACTCAACATATTTCAAGTCGCGGGTTTCAGCAGTCTTGTAGCGCTCTTTATGGCTGTCGTAGTACGCTTTAAGATCTGAGTCACTCACCTCGATTGAATCACTTACTGTATGGAAAGGAATGTAGATGTACTTCGCTTCAGCAACATCTGTTTGGTTATGATACTCCTGCTCAGCTTCTGCGGTAGTAATGTAGTTTGTCTTGATCAAGAGATTCTCGTACTTGAGCCTCTCGCGAGCAGGCGCGAGGTCGCGCTGAAATAACTCCCAACGCGTACGTTGTTCCTGCCACATCGCGGCTTGCTGCGGATCCGATGGAACATCCTTTATGCTATTAAGATACTGAATAACCAGGTTCTTGTCGAATTGGCCAGTAGTTTGATTTACGAAGGCTTGTGTCTGGCGGATGTTATCATCAACATTTTTGCCCCAGATCATGTCTTCCACTTCGGCCGAAGTCACGTCAATTCCTACCTCATCAAACTGTTTCTGGAAGGCATTACGCAACACGAGGAGTTCCCACGCCTGCTGGCGAAGGTTGAGCATCTCGCGATCACCGGGTTTGCGATTAAAGTTGAGGATGTAGTTGGCTTCGCGTTCCTGAATGGCCGCCTGGTATTCTTCAAGAGAAATATCACGGCCAGCGATTTCACCAACATCATTGTTGTTCAGCAGCACCGAGTTGTTTCCAAGGAGATCCTGAAGAATGAAAGAGATGATCGCAACAAACACAAATACCACCACCCAGGTGCCCGCCTTGTTGCGAAGTGTTCCAATAAATGCCATAAAGAATTAAAAAAATTTAGTGACTAGTTAGGTAAGCTCTACCATTGAAAATAAGGATGAAATCAAACGATAAAGCCCGCAAATTTAATGGGTTATCTGTATTAGAAAAATATAGTCTTTGAAAATATAATTGCACTCCGTGCATCGCCCGCAAATCATTGATTATCAATCACCTTCAGGCGAAGCCGGCAATATCAGGCGGACGGTATTAATTCGGTTTTGAGAGGTGGAATGGATGATGAATTTATACTGGCTGACAGCTACGGTTTGCCCGGATTTTGGAATATTAGCCGCGTACGACAGTATAAGGCCGCCCAAGGTCTCATAATCACCGACAGGAAGCTGCCAGCCATATTTTTCATTGAGGTAATCAACCTCCAGGCGTGCGCTTAGGTAGTAAGTTGTGTCGTTCAGTCGCTGTTCAACAAGGCTTTGCTCATCGTGCTCATCTTCGATCTCTCCAAAAATCTCTTCGATCACATCTTCCATACTTACGATTCCTGACGTCCCGCCAAATTCATCGATAACACTAGCCAGGCTCTTACGCTCGTTGATGAAGCGAACCATGAGATCCTTTGCAAGAGTGGTTTCTGGAACGGTGATGATGGGCGTCAGAATGTCTTCAATCTTCGCTGGTTTCTTGAACAGGGCAGAAGAGTGGCAGTAACCAATGACATCATCAATAGAATCACGGAAGATGATGATTTTCGAATGGCCGCTCTCGATAAATGCTTCGTGCAGTTTTTTAATTCCGCTGTCTAAACTTACAGCCACGACTTCCGTCCTAGGAATCATGCAATCGCGAACCCTGACAGACTTGAATTCAAGCGCATTGGTAAAAATTTTTGTGTCGAGCTCGATATTTTGATTCGGACTCTTCTCGTGGTGAATACTTTTAAGATACTGTGAGACATCGGTGAGCCCGAATACAGGTTTATCCATAGAGTACTCAAGCTTCATTACGTTGACGCTAATAAACTTTGCCAGGGAAATAATGATATATACAAATGGAAAAAGCACCATAGCGACAAGCGCAAACGGAATGGCGAGTACCACGAGTACTCGGTTTGAATTGATGACAAAAAAGCCCTTAGAAAGAAATTCGACCGAGTATAAGATGATGAGCGTAAGTACAATCGATAGCAGGGCCGCAACCGCAATTTGCAACAGGGTGGATGATATCAAACTTGGACCTGTGATATACAATAGAGCTTTCGTTCCAAAATAAGCGAACAACAGCAGCGACATAATATTACCCACCAGTGTCGTCCCAATGAACCACGTGGGCCTTTCGACAAAAAAAGCCATGACCATCCCGGCCGGATTGCGCATTCGCCCAAGCAATTCAATCTGCACTTTATTGGACGACAAGAAGGCAACTTCAATTCCCGAGAAGAATATCGAAAACGCAAGCGAAATGAGAATGGCCGGGAGGAGTTGAAAATCCATTTCTATTTTTTTCTCCTTCGTAAATTATAAACAAAAAAAAAGATCAACGCAACCATGATCGCCCAGTAGGCGTGACCGAATCCCAGTGTAATGATTTGATCGATACCGATGATCAGAAAAACAACTGCCAGAGACAGCAGAATAATATCAGGAAGCTTCATTAATGTTCTGTGGAACGGTAAAGGTAAGCCTTTTAGGTCAAAAAAACTTTTGGCCCTTAATTCTGCGGACACGCCAGGCTTTGAGAATTATGTTGGAGTAAAAAACTTGCAACACGTGTCAGACCTGCTGCGAGCGCGCGCTTATTCTTCCTTAACCTCAAAATCACCGGTTGGCTCCATGATCTCATACTCTGACATATCTTGTTTGGCTTCCAGGCCGCGTCCGTAAATTACATCGCCTTCCTGCCGGATGGTCACAAATTTTTCAGTGAAGATCTTTTCTTCTGCTGGTTTCCAAAATAGTTCTTCGGTGTTGAGCTGTTCATTCTTCGCAATGTTCTTCACTTCCACTTTTCCGCGCCCACGCCACTGATTTTCTTTCTTGAAAAAGTACGCACGGTTCGCTTTGAGTGTTGATTCAAGTTTTCCAAACTCATTGAAGAACTCGATGTATAAGCCATTTGGGAATTCACGATCACCGTTTTCGTATTCATAGACGTCAGCCGCGACCATCTTTACCTTCACCATATTTTTTTCCGTGTAGAAGGTTTCCACGCCTTGAATCTTGCGAAGCGGACCGGTGTATTCGACCGGCTCCTTTAAGTCACTGTCCTTGCAAGCGACAAAGCTGACAGAAAACGCCAGAGCGAGTGCGCGCAACGAAAGGGACAAAATGCGTTTCACGAAAAAATTATTCAAACCTGCGTTTGATAAACCACTGGTCATTAAAGGTGATTCCGAAGAAGATTTTGAAATAATCCTCCTGAAGACCGTTGTCAGTAAGTGAACCTCTGGTGCCATAGCGGAAAGCAAGATCCAGGCTAGATCGGCCTGCAGGCACCGACAGGCCAAAATTGATGCCAAGATCGTTCACCGACTTGTTGTTGGCTTTGTAGGGATATTGTTCATAGCTCACACCCGCACGATAAATCAATCGCTTGAGAAACTTTTCGCTCAATAGATCGGGTGTCAATTCACCACCCACTGCGAAACGCATCGACTTACCAAGAGTCTCAACGTCCTGATTGATAGACTTAAAACTTGTCCAATCCTGGTAACTCATTTCCGCGCCAATGCTCCATTTTGTTCCACGACTAAGGGAAATACCACCGGTAAACGCGGGCGGGACGTACGTTTGTCCTCGCAGCGAGAAGAGTGTGTCTGCATCAACAGAATTGACATTGTTTGTCGAACGATAAAGCTCGGAACGAAGTCTTGAATTTAAGTTTGTGCCAAATGCGGTTGTGGCACCAAAACTTAACCGATAACGCTTTCGCGAAAAAAGCGAGTCCATCGTGTAAGCAACCCCCGCAGTGAATGAAAGGTCCTGCACGTAGAGTTTGTCCTCAACAGTAGAGGTATACGCCAACGGCTGGTCGAAGCGAACCAGTCTATTGGAATATTTATTCTTCGTTGAGCCAAAAATGTAAGCAGCTTTTAATCCAACGGCCAGCCCTTTAAACAGTCTAATCCCATTCGACCAATAAAGCTGAGAAAGGCCACCGCTTCCTTCTTCAATAACTTGGATTGAATCAGTGCTGTTCCGAATATCTCCTAAGTAGGAAATTTTGTACTTCACCGTTGAATAAGGCATAAGCCCTACGCCAGTAGTCCATCGGTTGTATTTTACAGGAAATGCGGTAACGAGGTAATTCAAATTTCCCCCAACACTTTTTTCGCTAGCCGTGTCCTGCCGGATCGTTCGGCTCTCCGCCAGAATGCCTGCTTGAAATACCGTGTACGTGTTATAAATAAGGAGCGCAGGATTTTGGTTGTTCATGTACCAATACTGAGGCTGGCTTACACCAACGCCTGCCATACCCTGCGTATTGATTAGCGCATTACCATACGGTTCCCCGATGCCAGCGGATGTAAAAGGCGAGCGGGCCGCCTGTCCCCATGCCTGTGCTGCTGAAAACAACGAAATAAGGACGAAAATGAGACTTTTAACGCGTGACATTATAATTGAGGATGCTGTTTAACCCGATCAAAACCAGTTCGGGGCTCGCAAATATCGAGGCTTTCAACTGGTTTTCAAAAAAGCGTGTGTCTCCTCCACACAAAATCACCCTGACCGAGCCAAATTCTTTTTGATATCGGGCAACTATTCCTTCGATCTCAGCGATCAACCCGTTAACGACTCCGCTTTGAATAGACGTTTCCGTGGAATCACCAATAAGGGCGGCATTTTGCTTTGGAGAGATTAACGGCAATTTGGCAGTAAAAGTATGTACTGCTTTAAACCGCATCGCCAAGCCGGGAGAGATTCCGCCCCCGCGGTAGTTGCCATCATTATCCAGGAACTCATACGTGATGCAAGTACCGGCATCAATTGCCAAAGCATGTTCACCGGGAAAAAGCTGATGGGCTCCGCAGGCGCTTGCTATCCGGTCCATACCCAGTGTTCTCGGTGTTGAATATTGGTTTGTGATCGGAAGCGGGAGATTAGGTGTAAGGACAAACTTTTTTTTCGCCCTCGCAAACGAAAGAATTTTCTCAGGGTCTTCGTTAACAGAACTCACTATCATGTTCTCCGCAGTTGATTGCCGAACGAATGTTTCGAGGCCTTCAATGGAAGAAAAGGCAAGCTTTTCGACAAGGGTTTGATGATCGAAAATACCTACCTTCGCTGCGCTGTTACCATAATCAACAACTAGATTCATCCTGCAAAATAATAAGACTTCATAACATGGATAAAAAAGATACGTTTCGTTGCCTTGGTCTTATGTCAGGCACCTCGCTCGATGGACTCGACATAGCCTTCTGTGTTTTTGAAAAGAAGGAAGCTTCCTGGTCTTTTTCTGTCGAGAAGGCGCAGACCATTAAGTATTCGGCCGCCTGGAAAGAAAAGTTATCAACCGCCCACAAACTCGATGCGGAAGAACTCCTTGAATTGGATCACGCATACGGTGCATTTCTTGGCAAGACATGCAAGGGCTTTCTCCAAAAAAATTCACTCACCGTTGACTTCATCGCGTCACATGGACATACGATCTTTCATCAACCTGAAAAAAGATTTACGTATCAGCTCGGAAACGGAAATGATCTGCACGCTTTCGCGGAAGTTCCCGTCATCTGGGATTTCAGAAGTCTGGACGTTGCATTAAATGGCGAAGGTGCCCCGTTGGTTCCAGCAGGAGATAAATTTTTGTTTTCAGAATATGATGTCTGTCTCAACCTTGGGGGAATCGCGAATTTATCAATGGATGTAAATGGATCTCGCGTTGCGTTCGACATCTGCTTTTGTAATATGGGTTTGAATTACCTGGCCGCGAAGAGCGGAAAAGAATACGACAAGGACGGACAAATGGCGGAGGAGGGCGAAGTGAACAAAGAATTATTAAAGAAACTCGATTCCATTTATAAGTCAATCCGCAAGAAAAGACCATCGATTGGAAGAGAAATGTTCGAGAAGCAGATCAAGCCTTTGATCGACAACAAAAAAATTCCGGTTAATGATCGCATGCGTACGCTCGTTGAGTCGGCTGCCAAAGAAATTATTTCCGCAATCGGAACACCAAAAGAAAATGTCAGCGTGCTGTGTACCGGGGGTGGAGCGTTCAACCGGTTTATGATGTCAAGACTATTGGATCTTGGTGGTGATCGCGTGTCATTGATTCTTCCAGACGAAAATGTTATCAAATTCAAAGAAGCAATGGTCTTCGCATTTTTGGGTGTTCTTCGTGCGCGCGGTGAAGTGAATTGTCTGGAAAGTGTAACAAGAGCAACCCGGGATAGCAGCAGCGGTGTGATGTTAGGATTTTAAGGGCCATGGCTAATGGCAAAAGCGATGGCTAGCTCATCACATCAGATCGATTCATCACCCGATGTACAAGCTATCAATTGGCCATAGCCATAGCTAAAAGCCATAGCCAAATTTCTATATTTGCGCCATTCTGAAAAATCGCATGAGAGAGTTACAACAAAAGTTCGAGAATAAACGACCTGAAATAGTTTTTGAGTGGAAGGATTCTGAAACCGAAGCGGAAGGATGGGTTGTGATCAATTCCCTTCGCGGTGGTGCTGCAGGTGGAGGAACGCGGATGCGTGCAGGGCTCGATAAGCGCGAGGTTGAATCGCTTGCAAAAACAATGGAGGTAAAGTTTACCGTGTCGGGTCCTCCAATCGGTGGCGCAAAATCCGGAATCAATTTTAATCCTGCGGATCCGCGCAAAGCGGGTGTCTTGCAACGCTGGTATGCTGCTGTAATGCCACTACTCAAATATTACTATGGAACAGGTGGCGATCTGAACGTTGACGAAATACACGAAGTCATTCCAATCACAGAAGATGTTGGAATCTGGCATCCGCAGGAAGGTGTATTCACAGGTCACTATCGCCCCTCAGAAGCACAAAAAGTAAATCGAATCGGTCAGCTCAGACAAGGCGTGGTGAAAGTCATTGAAGACGAGCGTTTCACACCATCCTTAAAAAAGAAATACACCATTGCAGACATGTGCACAGGCTATGGAGTTGCGCAGGCCGTGAAACATTATTATGAATTGTGGGGCGGGCAGCTTGAAGGTAAACGTGCCGTAGTGCAGGGTTGGGGAAATGTTGGCGCTGCAGCGGGATTCTATTTGGCCCAGCTGGGTGTGAAGGTCGTTGGTATTGTGAGTCATGAGGGCGGATTGATTAACCAAAAGGGATATTCGCTTGAAGAAATTACAGAGCTCGTTGTTAATCGAAATGGGAACAAGCTTGTCTCAGAAGATATGCTTCCATTTGATGTGGTCAATAAAAAGATCTGGGATCTCGACTTTGAAATCTTTATCCCAGCTGCAGCATCACGACTAATTACAAAAGATCAGGTTGACCGGATGATGGCGTCAAAGCTTGAAGTCTTTTCGTGCGGAGCAAATGTTCCTTTCGCTGATCCGGAAATCTTTTTCGGAGCCACCGGACTATATGCAGATGAAAAATTTTCTGTGATTCCAGACTTCATCGCGAACTGTGGCATGGCAAGAGTGTTTGCTTATTTTATGGAAAATGAAGTTCGGATGGATGACGTATCGATCTTCAATGACATCTCTCAAACGATCAGAAGCGCTCTTGTTAAGTCACACGCCCTCAACCAGAAAAAGACGGGGATCGCTCAGACTTCATTTGAGATTGCGTTAAAGCAATTGGTACAATAGTGGGATTAAATCTTAGATTTAAAATTTAAGATTTTAGATTTTCTGGTAGCATTGAATGCACTCGCATTCGAACAATTTCCGTCTAACCTGAATTTCAAACAGAGACTGAGTCTAAAATTGACGTCATCCCGAAATCTTAATTTCAAATCTTAAATTGTCTTTAAGACGATTTGTAACCAAACGCATTCAATTTGCGTCTGACAATTGTTCTCCGTTACTAAAATCCCGCTTTATGTTCAAAAATTACCTTAAAACGGCCATTCGAATAATGCTGCGGCAGAAGGGTTATTCATTTATCAATGTTGCCGGGCTCAGCGTAGGAATTGCTGCAACGCTTATCATTATCACGTATATCATTGATGAAACGGGTTACGACAAAATGCATGCAGATGCAGCACGCATGTACAGGATTGTATGTTCTGGTCGTCTACAGGGAACCGCAATGCAAATTGCTACGTCACCGGCCCCGGTAGCAGAGGCCATTCAAAAAGCAATCCCTCAGATCAAGGAAACGGTGAGGGTCGGGATTTGGCGAACGATGCCGATGGCTTATGAAGACAAACATTTTACGGAACGAAACTTCCTGGTGGCCGATTCCAATTTTTTCAAGTTCTTTTCTTTTGATGTAGTGAAAGGAAACCCTGAAATGTTTTTGAAGGGCACCAACAAGCTGGTTATCACAGAAAGTGCAGCAAAAAAATATTTCGGCAATGAAGACCCTATGGGCAAGATTATGCATCGGGGTTCAGAGCGGACAGCAACGGAGATCACGGGTATCGTAAAAGACAGTCCTGCTAACTCACACATTCAATTCGACATGATCTTGTCTGGAGAATCGTGGGAGTACATGCGTAACACACAGTGGACATCAAACAACCTTTATACTTATTTTAAAGTTCGTGACAACGCTGACCTTGCTTCCGTAAAGGAACAAATTAATACTTTAGCCGAAACCAACATTGGCGCAGAAATAGAAAAATATGTTGGGGTCTCTTTCAAGGAGTTCAAGGCGCAGGGAAACGATTTTGGCCTGTTCATTCAGCCGATGCTCGACATCCACTTACATTCCAATTTGTCCGATGAATTTGTTCCCAACGGAAACATTCAATACCTATATATTTTCGGAATAATTGCTGCGTTCATTATCCTGGTCGCGTGCATTAACTTCATGAACTTGTCAACGGCACGCTCGGCTAATCGGGCCAAAGAAGTAGGTGTTCGGAAAACAATAGGTGCGTTCCGATCAAGGTTGGTCTTTCAGTTCATCTCCGAGTCTTTGCTTTACAGTATCATTTCTACAATACTGGCATTGATAATCATTGCCTTGTCGCTGGACGCCTTTAATTTTTTATCCGGGAAGGAATTGTCGTTTGCGTTTTTCTCAAACCCGGTTGTGATCATCTCGCTGATCATCTTCACGATTGTGGTGGGGCTGATCGCAGGAAGTTACCCGGCTTTGTACCTCACTGCTTTCAAGCCAACAGAAGTACTGAAAGGAAAGATCAGGTCGGGCTTCAAGAATTCAGCGCTTAGAAACGTATTGGTCGTTTTCCAATTTATCATTTCGATTGCGCTGATCTTCGGCAGCCTCGTAGTATTCCGGCAACTCCAGTATATGCAGGAGAAGAACCTTGGCTTCGACAAAGAGAATGTTGTCAATTTGCTCCATGCTTTTTCCCTCGACAAAAATGCCCAGGCGTTCAAGAACGAGATAGCAAGTCATGCATCTTTTAAAGGGGCGACTTTTGCAAACAATCTTCCGCCACGCGTTTCCTGGACAAGCGCATTCCGAAAAGGTGGATCAGAACAGGACTACCTGCTCCACATTTATCAGGTAGATCACGATCATTTAAAGACAATGGGATATGAAATGGCGCTCGGAAGATTTTTCTCAAGGGAATTTAAGAGCGATACTGCTGCAATTATTTTAAATGAAACCGCCTGGCGTGAGATGGGATATTCAAATGTCGATGACGCGGTTGTACTCAGTTATCGCTCGGAGCCACCAACTCCTTTAAAGGTGATTGGTGTAATGAAGGATTTCAACTACCAAAGTCTGAAAGACAACGTTCGCCCAATGGCCGTCCTTTTGGGAAGCGAGCCAAACTTTGAAATGGGGATCAGGCTTGCGCCCGGAAATACTCAGGAGCAAATCAAAACACTGGAAGGCATCTGGAAAAAGTATGCCTCTGATGCTCCATTCGAGTATTCCTTTCTGGATGAAAATTTTGACCTAATGTTCCGCGCTGAGCAGCGCATGAGCCAGATCATCCTAGTGTTTACACTTCTTGCAATCGCCATTGCTTGTCTTGGCTTGTTTGGTCTAGCAGCCTATACGGCAGAGCAGCGTGCTAAAGAGATCTCCATTCGTAAGGTGATGGGTGCCTCGGTACCTCAGCTGTTTATCCTTTTATCGAAAGATTTCACATTGCTGGTCATGATAGCATTTGTCCTGGCCACACCGTTGGCCTGGTACTTCGCTGACAACTGGCTTTCAGGATTTGCGAACCGCATCAGCATTGATGCCTCCTACGTGGCAATCGCAGCGGTCGTATCCTTCCTCATTGCGTTGCTCACGATCAGCTATCAATCTATCAAAGCTGCGAAAGAGAATCCGGTGAATAGTATGAGAGCGGAATAGGAGCTAGGTACTGGGTACTGGGAGCTGGGTCTTATTTCCAGGCTCCCGGTACTAGCTCCTAGTCACCTTTTTCACTTCAGTCCAAATAATCCCTCATTCAACGCATTCAACGCTTTTTCCTTGTACTGCTTGTCGATCAGCACAGAAACGTTGTTGGCGCTGCCTCCGCTGGAAACCATGCTGACTGGGATTTCTTTTAGTGAAGCGAACACTTTTTCCAGAACGCCTTTCTGTTCAACAATCTTGTTACCTACGATACAGATGATTGCCTGATCTTTGTCAACTTCAATCGAACCAAACTTCTTTAACTCGCTTTCGATGGAGGGAAGGTTGGTGTCGTTGTCGATCGTAAGGCCGACCGCAATCTCCGAAGTGGTAATCATATCGATCGGGGTCTTGTAGTTTTCGAATACTTCGAACACGCGTCTGAGAAAGCCATACGCCATCAACATGCGTGATGACTTGATCTTGATCGCAGTGATACCATCCTTCACCGCTACGGCTTTGAAACTTCCTTCCGTTCCTTTGCTCGTAATGATGGTGCCAGGAGCTTTTTCATCCATGGTATTCTTCAATCGAACAGGCACGTTATATTTCTGTGCAGGAACGATCGTAGAAGGGTGGAGGATCTTTGCACCGAAATAAGCAAGTTCAGAAGCTTCATCGAACGTAAGTTCTGAGATCGGAACAGTTTTCTTCACAATGCGCGGATCGTTGTTGTGCATGCCATCGATGTCTGTCCAGATCTGGATTTCTTCTGCGCGGATCGCAGCCCCTACCAATGAAGCCGTATAATCACTTCCACCGCGCTTCAGGTTATCGATCTCATTGCGATGGTTGCGGCAGATGTATCCCTGAGTAATGATAATATCGATGTTTGTCAGTGACGTGACCAGTGGCTTCAGGCGCTGCGAGATTTTCTCAAGCTCCGGCTCTTCATTTTCATCGATTGACATGAAATGAAGCGCAGGCAGTAGACGCGAGCTGATCTTCCTTTCCTGAAGGTGTTGATAAAACAACTCTGTTGAAATGAGTTCACCTTGGGCAAGGAGTTCGCGGTAGCTTTTCACGTCAAACTGTCCGGCAGCAAGCAGTCGGATCAAAATGAAATAGCGGCTGACAATCTCCTGACCGATCGCGTGAAACGCTTCACTTTCGTACAGTTCTTTTATGAACGCGTGGTAATGCTTTTCCAGTGCAACAATCTCTTCTTCCGCTTTGGCAGCTCTGCCTGCCGTGAGATTATCACCTATAGAAACAAGCGCGTTTGTCGTTCCCGACAGGGCCGACAACACGACAATTTTTTTACCCGGAGTAGACGTTACGAGGTTCGCGATCTTTTTCATCCGTTCGGGCTTGCCGACAGATGTTCCTCCGAATTTCATTACCAGCATAATTGTAAATTTTTAAAGCGGGCAAATTTAAGTATCCGGTAAGAATATTAAACACCCGCCATTAAACTTTGCAAAAATTTTAACGAACAACTGTTCACTTGCTCGCTTACTCCCGAGCGCTATCCTCCCCGTTGTCTTGGGCGGATTCATCTTTCTGCTCTATGTTCATTGGCTTGTTTTCATAATCGCGCCTGGTCGGGAAGAGCGCGCCAAGAAAGCCAACGCCACATAATGAAAGTATGACGAGCATGGTAAGGCCGACAAGCCTTAGAAAGCTTTTGATGTTTTTCATAAAGAATTTTTAGATGGAATCGGTCAATCGATGGCTGAGGATCGATTGTTCTGTAGAATTATGGGATCAGCCCTGAACAGCTGAACGATGCTCATCGTTTGAAGCATCTTGACGAGCCGCACGCAGACCGATTTGCGCAGGCCAGTGCCTTTTTCGCTCTTTGAAAATCCGAAATTGGTGATGAAAGCGTATGTACAGCGCTGTGATAGTGGTGACGTAATTCTGGATAAGTACCGGCCAAGCCTGATGGAGAGGTTGGCTGATTGACCACGTTCTTCTTGAAACCCGTGGCATGACTTCTTCGTGTAACTCGGTTTTGAATGGAACCGCAGCTGATGTGCCTACTGGATTAAATGAAAATCCAATGACAGCCAATAGGAAGAAAATCCTTCCGAGGCGCGTTGGGGCACTTGCAAAAACACCGGAAGGGATTCCCTTGCTGTCCATATCAATTTCAAAATAGCAATTGAACTTGGAAAACGCCATTTATACATACCGAATTATTTCATAGAAAATTCTATTTTTGAACTCCTAACCCCACTGACACATGAGCCTTGCACGAAAGGTGAATCGCTCGATAGAGAGCGTAGTTGAATTCCTGGTTTTCTTTTCAAGATGGTTTCAGGCACCCGTTTATCTCGGCCTGATTATCGGTTCCGGATTTTATGTGTATAAATTCATGGAGGAGCTCACCGCGCTCGGGATGGGACTTGATACATTCTCAGAAGTCGAGGTAATGTTGAGGATTCTTGGCTTGATTGATATTTCGATGGTGATGAACCTTCTGGTGATCGTCATCATCGGAGGATATTCCATCTTCACGAGTAAAATTGATTTCGATCAGCAGGAGGACCGCCCGCACTGGATTGATCATTTGGATGCGGATCGCCTGAAAGTAAAACTGGCAACATCACTCGCATCAATCTCGGGTGTACACTTGCTGAAAACATTCATCGACATTCACTCTGAAACAAATACATCAAAAGGATTGGATGCTTTGAAATATGAGATCATTATTCACATGGTGTTTATTGTTTCAGCACTTGTCCTGGCGTGGATAGCTAAAATTCTTACTCCAACGCATCCAGCCCCTACGGGTGGACCGCGAATCTAAAATTTTAAGCCTTCTAAGCAGAAAAAGGCCTCCGATCACTCAGAGGCCTTTCGCTTTTTTTGAATATAAACCTGCCTTTGCCGGCAGGCAGGCCTGCCTATGCCGGCAGGCGGGCTACCTACTTACTTCTTGTTGTCGTTCACTTCTTCGTATTCAACATCCGATACGTCATTGTTCGGACCGCCTGCTGTTGAACCGCCTTGTGCACCTGCATCCGCAGAAGGACCACCGTTAGGCTGTGCTCCACCCTGATACATTTCTGTTGCAGCAGCCTGCCATGCAGCGTTCAGCTCATTCATGGCAACATCGATCGCAGCTACGTCCTGGTTCTTGTGCGCGTTCTTCAGTTTCTCCAGAGCACCATTGATGGCATTCTTGTTTCCATCAGACAGCTTCGCACCATATTCCTTCATCTGTTTTTCAGTCTGGAATATCAGCGAGTCAGCCTGGTTGATCTTCTCGATACGCTCTTTCGCTTTCTTGTCGCCCTCAGCATTCGCTTGTGCTTCCTGCTTCATCTTCTGGATTTCTGCATCGGTCAATCCTGAAGAAGCTTCAATTCGAATCTTTTGTTCTTTGCCAGTTCCTTTGTCTTTCGCAGAAACGTGGAGGATACCGTTAGCATCGATGTCGAACGTTACTTCGATCTGAGGAATACCGCGAGGTGCTGGTGGAATTCCATCGAGGTGGAATCGTCCGATGCTGCGGTTATCTTTCGCCATTGGTCTTTCACCTTGCAACACGTGGATCTCAACCGATGGTTGGTTATCCGCAGCTGTTGAGAAGACTTCAGACTTCTTGCTCGGAATCGTTGTATTAGATTCAATGAGTCTTGTGAACACGCCACCAAGCGTTTCGATACCAAGTGAAAGCGGAGTAACATCCAACAGGAGCACGTCCTTTACTTCACCGGTCAGCACACCACCTTGAATCGCAGCACCGATGGCTACAACTTCGTCAGGGTTTACGCCTTTTGATGGCTTCTTGCCGAAGAATTTTTCAACTTCTTCCTGGATGCGCGGGATACGAGTAGAACCACCCACAAGAATTACCTCATCGATCTGTCCAACACTTACGCCAGCGTCTTCAACTGCTTTGCGGCAAGGCTCAAGCGTTCTGCGAACGAGGTCGTCAACAAGCTGCTCGAATTTCGCGCGGCTTAGTTTTTTCACTAAGTGCTTAGGAACACCGTCAATCGAAGTCACGTAAGGAAGGTTGATCTCAGTTTCCTGTGAGCTTGACAACTCGATTTTCGCTTTTTCGGCAGCTTCTTTCAAACGCTGAAGAGCCATCGGATCCTTTCTCAGGTCAACGTTCTCATCTTTCTTGAATTCGTCAGCCAACCAGTTTATAATGCGTTGGTCAAAGTCATCACCACCCAGGTGAACGTCACCATTCGTTGACTTAACTTCGAATACACCGTCACCAAGTTCGAGGATTGAAATATCGAATGTACCACCACCAAGGTCATACACTGCGATCTTCATGTCTTTATGCTTTTTGTCCATACCGTAAGCAAGTGCTGCAGCGGTAGGCTCATTGATAATACGTTTTACATCCAGACCAGCGATCTGTCCGGCTTCTTTCGTTGCCTGACGTTCTGCATCGTTGAAGTATGCAGGTACCGTGATCACGGCTTCGGATACTGTTGTTCCAAGATAGTCTTCAGCGGTAGACTTCATTTTCTGAAGGATCATTGCTGAAATCTCCTGTGGTGTGTACAACCGATCGCCTATGCGTACTCTTACCGTATCGTTGTTACCACGCTCGACCTGGTACGAAACCATTTTCATTTCACCGGTAACGTCATCATACTTTTTACCCATGAAACGTTTGATAGACGAAATGGTGTTCTTTGGATTGGTGATGGCCTGGCGTTTTGCTGGATCACCAACTTTGCGCTCGCCCTTTCCATCGTCTAAGAATGCTACTACCGAAGGAGTTGTTCTTCTTCCCTCACTGTTAGGAATTACCACGGGCTCATTACCCTCCATTACGGCAACGCATGAGTTTGTGGTTCCTAAATCTATTCCAATAATTTTGCCCATGATATTTACAGGATTAAGTGTTCTACGTTTGTTATAAAATTTATACCAGCAGGTTATCAATGGTTGTGCCATTGGATAAAGTCTGCCAAAAGTGTGTCAGATTGACAGGGAATATGTCCTGAATCAGTCCGGGGTTGAGGCTTTTTCAGGAAATCATCCAGCCTGTCAGATTTCGCTGGAATCTCGCCTATTAACATACACGGTATAAAAAGCAAAGTCGCTTCGTCCTATACTTGCATCAAACGAAGTTGACAATGAGAAAATTCTATTATTTGATGTTTGTAGTGTTGGTGAGCCTTTCATCATGTGTAACAGTTAAAGTCCCACCGGGCCAGGCGAAAAAGCAATCTGCACCTGTTAAAGCGCCTCCCGGGCAAGTGAAGAAGGCAACCGGAAGCAAGTCTGCGGCACCCTACGCACCAGGCCAGCAGAAGAAGGCCGCAACTCCATCGAGCGGAAAGGGTGGTTCGCCATCGAATGGAAAGAAAAAGAATTAATAGTCTTCGTGCCAAAAAAAGCCAATGACCTCGTCATTGGCTTTATGTTGTTCCCACGGTGTCAAAATTTGACGAACTAGAAAACGGCACCGCCTTTTAGCCAGGCAGTTAAAGAAGGGCCGTCAGCAGACAGTTCCTTTTGCAAGAGAAACAAGCTAGTCGCTATTCAAAACTGTCTCCACCAACTCCTTGTCCTTCGGATAATTGTTGGCCCTAAGGATTTTAAAATCAGATCTAGTTTGCTTCTTTTTCCCCGCCTTTAGAAATAGTTTTCCGCGCTCGTAATGAGCATCCAGATTGACAAAATTTGCAAGCTTACCTTCATTGATAGATTGCTCAAACGCCTGGGATGCAAGGTCAGGTTCATTTCTACCCAGATGAGCAAGCCCTTTTAAGTACAGCGCCTCCGATCGTTGCTGCGCATTCTTAAAATATACTTTGTCAGTGTACAGGGAATAAAAGAACAGCGCCTTCCCCCAATCTTTTTTCCAGAGGTAAATCTCCATTTGCTGCAGGATGGAAAAGGCGTTACCCGGTAGGGCCTTCTCGCAGTTCGTAAGCACGTCAAGTGCAGCTACCGTATCCTTTAATAAGATGTTGGCAATGTACAAGCCCTGGTGATGTTCGAGTTTAAACGTATCGAGCTTGACAAGTTTGGTGTAGTCTTCTTTGTATCCCTTGTAGTTTGCTACCTCATACTGGGAATGCGCCCGTAGCTTTATCATTTCAACATTAACTGAATCAGACTTGAGATATCGCGTAAGGTCGATGATGCAGCCATAGTGATCATTGAGAGATGCCTTCAGCTGTCCGCGAAGTTTATACGTTATTATGCTTTCAGGCTGAAGCTTCTCCATTGCCATGAAGTCGCTGGTAGCGCCACGCCAGTCACGCAGTGAGGTGCGATAAATCGCGCGTTTTTTATGGGCCTCAAAAATATCATTGTCAAGTGCGAGCGTTTTATTCAGGCATACAAGCGAAGAATCATGCTTCTCAAGGTATTCAAATGTGCAAGCTTTCAGGAGATACGCTGCGGCAGACTGTTGCTCTTCCAGTGATTGATTAAGGTGAGTTAAAGCATCCTGATATTTTTCCTTTATGATGAGACAGTAAGCTTTTCGCAAGGGTGCAGCAGCCTCGTCACTTAGCCCAAAAATGTTGCGCATCAGGTAATGGGATGACGCTTGCAAGTCGATACGCTTATTCGTCTGCTTCTTAGAACCAAGCTCAAAGGCATTCTCATCGATCTCCATAGCGATTACCGCATTTTTCAGGTCGATGAACGCTTTTTCGAAATCATTGAGTTCAATATGGAGATATCCCCTTACGAGCGTGTAGATGGGCCGTTGCGGGTTGAGCTGGATGAGTCGGTTCCAATCGGCCAGAGCCTTCTCTGGGTTGTTAAATTCGATATTGATAAGCCCGCGCCAGAAAAGGCCTTCCTGATACGTTGGCGCTACTTCAATCGCCTTATCGAGATATTCAAATGCTTTGTTCTCCCGTCTGTTAACAAAAAGTTTCAGCAAGCCCGCTTTTAGGTAGGCGTCTGGAAAACTTGGGTTCGCATCCATGCATTTCTTATAAAACCTCACCGCCTTTTCAGGTTCCAGGTTCAGGAACGCTATGTTCGCAATGCCATAATAGCCTTCAACCGAATCAGGTGCTAATTCTCTTGCCTCTTCATAGTGTTTTAGCGCTTTGGTGAACTGTTGTTGGTGCTGGTAGACCTCACCAATTTCATAAGATATCTGGAATCTACCGCCCGATTTAGTACGTGCGATCTGCAGATCTCTAAGGGCATCGTCTAGTTTTCCGGTAGTTTTTAAACAAATCGCCCTGTAGTAATAGCCGATCCACAAATCTGGTGATAACTTGATCGCCTCATCAAGACTTGCAATAGCCTGAATAAAGCGTTCTTCCTTCAATGCTGTGAGGCCGGAATTAAATTCTCGTTGCGTTTTTCCATCAAAGTTCCACGTTACTGGGATTTCCTTATACGTGGCAAAATCAACTTCAGGAAAAAGTTCATAATCGAAATACCGTGCGAGGCTTACCTGCGCATGGCTCGTGTGTACAGCAAAACTGAAAAATACAATTGCTAAGAGGGGTCGCATAGTCGTTTCGGTTTATTGAGACCATTCCGTTGGTGTTCTGTCCCAACGGTGATCCTTTAGTTTTGTCATTAGACTTGTATCAAGCATTCGTCCATCGCTGGTAGCGATGTTGGCTTCAACATTCCGCATCTTTCGCATGCCGGGAATAATCGTGTGAACGTCATCGTTCGCAAGAATAAACCTCAGCGCCATCTCCGGCATGGTCATTCCTTGCGGGATGTGAGGCTTCAATGCATCTGCGTGCTCGACACTTGACTTCAGATTCTCCGGAACAAAATAGGTTGAACGCCAGTCGTCTTTTGGGAAGACGGTGTCTTTCGTCAGTGTTCCAGTCAACGAGCCTTCATCGAACGGTACGCGTGCGATCACGCCAATGTCAAGTTTGCGACATAGCGGAAATAATTTGTCTTCCGGTGCCTGATCGAAGATGTTATAAATCACCTGCACCGAATCGATCAAACCTGTTTCCAATGTCTTAAGAACGTTGTTGGGCTCCCATCGATTTACACTGATGCCAATAAACCTGATCTTACCTTCCTTCTTGAGTTTATCGATCGCAGATTTCCACTCATCATGATTGTGCCAATTGTCTTCCCAGACATGGAATTGTTGCAGGTCGATCCGATCAACGCCCAGATTCTTTAAGCTCTTTTCGGTGTATTCAACGATATGGCTAGCGGGAAAGCACTCCTCAAGCTTGAACGTTGACTTGCTTGGCCATTTGAAATTCTTCGGTGGGATCTTCGTAGCGCAGTAAAGCCGCTTGTTTGAGAATTTTTTCACAAGGTCACCCAGAATCTGCTCGCTTTTTCCAGCACCGTAGCCCCAGGCTGTGTCGTAAAAGTTACAGCCAAGTTCGACCGAGCGCTCTAGCGCCTGCATTACTTCATTGGTATCCGAGCCGGTCCAGCCTGCCAATCCCCACATGCCGTATCCGATTTCACTTACATTCCAGCCTGTCCGACCAAATCGTCTGAATTTCATTTGTTGCGGTTTAGAATTCCAATTTAGAATTAAAATCTTCTGAACGGTGACATTTTACTACTTTTGCCTGTTTTTATTGTCGGCATACTCGCTCGAAAAAACGGTTAGAACACAATTGTGAGCAGCAGCGGCTGACCAATCTGTTGAATTTGAAGATTTAGAAACGAATCAACAAGTCAACCGATCAACGGATCAACTTTTAGAAAATGGCACTCGAACAGGAAATAGGCAAAAGAAGAACGTTTGGAATCATTAGCCACCCCGATGCAGGTAAAACTACGCTGACAGAGAAGCTGTTGCTTTTTGGGGGAGCGATTCAGAAAGCAGGTGCGGTGAAGTCAAGCAAGATCAAAGATCACGCGCGTTCTGACTGGATGGAGATCGAGAAGCAGCGTGGTATTTCCGTAGCGACTTCGGTCATGGGTTTCAACTACGAGGATGTCAAGATCAATTTGCTGGATACGCCTGGTCACCAGGACTTCGCGGAAGACACCTACCGCACGTTGACGGCTGTCGATAGCGTGATCATGGTGATTGACTGTGTGAAGGGTGTCGAAATCCAGACTGAAAAACTGATGGAGGTTTGCCGGATGCGAAATACACCGGTGATTTGCTTTATCAACAAGCTCGACCGCGAGGGCCGCGATCCTTTTGAGTTGCTGGATGAGATCGAAGAAAAATTGAACATCAAAGTTCGCCCGCTGAGCTGGCCGATCAGCATGGGAAAGACCTTTAAAGGTGTCTACAGTCTTTATGAAAAGAGTCTTCATCTTTTCACGCCAAGTAAAACTACGGTTGAAGAAGGAATTGAGATCAAGGACATCAACGATACAACGGTAGACGATTATGTCGGTGAGAACAATGCAAAACAGCTTCGCGCTGACGTTGAACTTATCGAGGGCGTTTATCCTGATTTCAATGTTCAGGATTATTTGAATGGAAAAGTGGCTCCCGTGTTTTTCGGAAGCGCTGTGAATAATTTCGGTGTGAAAGAACTGCTTGACACGTTCATTCGCATTGCACCACCACCGATTCCGAGAGAGACGACTGTGCGGATTGTTGAGCCAGACGAAAATAAGTTCTCCGGTTTTGTTTTTAAGATTCACGCGAACATGGATCCGAAGCATCGAAACCGTATTGCTTTCCTTCGAATCTGCTCAGGCAAATTTGAGCGGGGAAACAACTACTATCACGTCCGTCATGAAAAAAGTGTAAGATTTTCCAACGCTACAGCCTTCATGGCGCAGGACCGCGAGACAGTAGATGAAGCATGGCCAGGGGATATTGTAGGTATTTATGATACGGGAAATTTGAAAATTGGTGATACGCTCACGGAAGGCGAGAAGCTGTTGTACACGGGCATTCCAAGTTTCTCTCCGGAGATCTTCAAAGAAGTTATCAACCTCGATGCCATGAAAACGAAGCAACTTGAAAAGGGATTGCTTCAGCTAATGGAAGAAGGCGTTGCGCAATTGTTCACGTATGAACTGGGCAAGAAGAAAGTGGTGGGCGTGGTTGGAGCGCTTCAGTTTGAAGTAATTCAGTTCCGTCTGAAAAACGAATACAGTGCCACCGTTCAGTTTGCTCCGCAGAACATTTACAAGGCTTGTTGGATTTCGTCCAAGGATCCTAAGAAGCTTGCTGAGTTCATCGATTCTAAGCAACGTCACATCGCCCGCGACAAAGATGATAAGCTAGTCTTTATGGCCGAATCACGCGCGTGGCTGCAGATGGTGCAGGATAACTTCCCGGATATTCAGTTCCATTTTACGTCAGAGTTTAAGGATTGATTTTTTTAGCCTATTCGTCTTCGAAGGAAAATTTTCTAGAGTAGGCAGTAGGCAAAGCGTAAGGTCTATTTCACCTTACTGAATAAGAGTAATCTGAACGTGGATTTTTGGATCGCCTTTGGTATTTTTTGCCTACTGCCAATTGCCTACTGCCTACTTTTCGAAACAGAAAGCTGCTATTTGACCTTAGACTCAAGTTTCGTAATCCGTTCCTGTGCTTCTTTCTTTCCGAGAGAAAGTGACTTCTTATAAAGCTCTAACGCTTCCCGATAGGTTTCTTTTTTCTTACGAGGTGCGAGCTTGGTTCGATTGGCAGCCTCTTCAACGGCCTGGGCACGGGCAAAGTAGGCATCGGCTTCCGTCATCTTAAACGTGCCGACCATCTCTTTTACTTTCGCATCCAGTATAGCAAGTTCCTGCTGTTTCTCTTCGATTTTGCTTTGCATCTCGGCCATTTCGGTCTGCTGCAACTTGACCTGGTTCATCAGTCCTTCATTCTCTTTTTTATATTCCGATACTGCGGTTTCGAGCGATGCTACTTCCTGAATGCGGATGCTGAGTTCGCTCTTCAGGGCGTCTACCATCATCAAATAGGCGTTTGCATTTTTATCAGCTTTTCCAAGTTGCTTTTCCACCTTTGTAAGGCGTTCCTGCGTGCTTCTCACATACTTGTTAATGTCGCGCAAACGCGTTGAAAAATTGTCGTATGACATTCCTTCCCCAAGATCCACGCGCAGTGCTTTCCTGCTAAGGTCGATTGAATCGATCAGAAATTTCACATCCTTCATGACTGCAACCATGTCATTTCTCGAAACCAATTCACCGCGTAGGGAATCATTCTCTGCGCGCAGGATTTCATTTTCTTTTTGATTGCATGCCGCCAGCGTGAACAAAGACACAACGACAACAGGTAGGAGGAGTTTTCGAGCCATACAATAATGATACAAAGACAAAGCTAATCATTCAATAGAATTCGAGTTACTTTGTTTTATTTTTATCACTTCTATCATGAAATGGCATAAAAGGTAACTCGGTGGGGCGCAATACGAAGTTTACAATCGTTTTTGAGGACAATCATTTATTGGTTGTAAATAAAGCTGCGGGCGTTTTAGTGCAGGGAGATGAGACCGGAGATGTGCCACTGGTCGATCTGTGTAAAGAATATGTTAAGGAAAAGTATTCAAAACCTGGGGCCGTTTTTCTTGGCCTTGTGCATCGGATCGACAGACCAGTGAGTGGAATCGTTGTATTAGCTCGCACCTCAAAGGCATTGGAGCGCATGACTGCCCAATTCCGCGAGCGCGAAACCGCGAAAACATATTGGGCGATAGTCCGCAAGAAACCGCAACACGAAAGTGGCCAGCTCATCCATTGGCTTCTGAAGGATGAAAAAAAGAATAAGACGACTGCTTATAAGCAGGAAAGACCTGGGGCGTTACGGTCTGAACTCAGTTATAGGACCATTGCGGAACGTGCGGGAGAAATTTTGTTAGAAGTTAATCCTGTGACGGGACGGCCCCATCAGATTCGTGTGCAGCTGGCTTCCTTGGGATGTCCAATCAAAGGGGATGTGAAGTATGGCGATGTTGAACCGAATGGTGATGGCTCCATTTGTCTGCATGCGAGGAAATTGCAACTCGTCCATCCCGTCAAGAAAGAATCCATGACATTAGAGGCAGAACTTCCTCAAACAGTGTATTGGAATTCGTTCGCATCTTAGATACACCTACCGGGACAAGATTTCAAGGCTGATGTCCCAGGTTTCTGAAAATTCCTTTAGTTTTAGGCTTTACGTATTTAAAAAAGAGGATTCCGG